>NZ_KZ454894.1:0-71621 GCF_002792415.1 Marinomonas sp. BSi20584 | reverse complement strand
AATAGAGTCCAACTTTATGGGGTCAGTTCACTTGGAGGGCTTTTTATTTTTTACCTGCTAAGCGTAACAATCAGTCAAACTGACCATCACCCATTGCAAGTCGAATTTTCTTCATTGCATTCTTTTCAAGCTGTCGGATACGCTCAGCAGAAACGCCATATTCATCAGCCAATTCATGCAAGGTAGATTTTGCATCAGACAACCAACGTTGCACTAGAATATTTCGGCTACGCTCATCAAGATCAGCCATAGCAACTTCTAGACGCTGATTGGAGTCTTCTTCCCAGTTACCATTTTCAAGCAAGGTTGCAGGATCTGAGCGATGGTCTTCTAGATATTGAGATGGCGCTTGAAAAGCACTGTCATCATCGTCGTCTGCAGAAGCATCAAACGCCATATCAGAAGAACTTAAACGCCCTTCCATTTGACGAACCACTTCTGGTGTCACACCTAAATCACTAGCAACCGACTCTACTTCTGAATTGCTGAACCAAGACAAGGTCTTTTTCGCGCTACGCAAATTAAAGAACATTTTACGTTGTGCTTTTGTCGTAGCTACTTTAACAATGCGCCAGTTTTTCAGAATAAATTCATGAATCTCGGCTTTAATCCAGTGCACAGCAAAGGAAACAAGGCGAACACCGACTTCTGGGTTAAAGCGCTTAACCGCTTTCATCAAGCCAACGTTGCCTTCTTGAATAAGGTCACCTTGAGCTAAACCATATCCAGAGTAACTTTTCGCAATATGTACAACAAATCTTAAGTGCGACATAACCAAGGTACGCGCAGCTTCAAGGTCTTCTTGATAATAAAGACGTTCCGCCAACGCTTTTTCTTCGTCTGCGGTTAAAATCGGAATTCTGCTGACGGCTTGTATGTAAGACTCTAGGTTCTGACCAGGAATCATCATATCCGTAGGCTGGAGAGCTTTACCCATCTCTATTTCCACCTTTCTAATTGTTCATACTGTGTATGACAAAATACTAACAAGTAAATTCTGCTTGTGTGTGACATAAATGTGAATAAACCATGGCTATTATCTTAGTAGTGATATTAGCCTTTCATTGTCACTGCAGTTCAATAGTTGTGATATGTCGGTTAACGGCAATCCATGCGCCAAACACACCAACAAATGCACTGATAGTTAAACATAAAACAATTTCATCCGCATTAAAAGTCTGAAGTTGAAAACCGCTTTGATAGAGATCAATCAATCGCTCTGCTGGAGCACTTACCCACCAGCTAAGCACGAGAATACAAAGGCTGGCGAAAAAACCACCCAGTACGCCAAACCAAAACCCCATGTACAAAAATGGTCGGCGAATATAAGCATCGGTTGCACCAACCAACTTCATAACCAACACTTCATCACGACGGCTTTCTACCGCCATGCGAATGGTATTGCCAACAATCAACAGCACAGCAACGACCAACAAAACCGACAGAGCATAGACAAATCGCTGCCCAAAACTCAGTATATTCGCAAGACGCTGTAACCATTGTGCATCAAGTTCTGCATAATCCACTTCTTTTTGTGCCGCTAGCTGGTCTCGTAAAGCTTGCAAACTCGATAACGTCGTAATATCTACCGCTTGTTTAGGAATAACTCTCAGTACAATCGGTAAAGGGTTCTCAGGCAAAGCAGACATAATTTGTTCATAGCCACTGGAACGCTCAAAATATCGAAGCCCTTCTTCCTTAGAAATATATTCCACTGACGCTACATCCGCTTGCGCAGAAAGGCGATGTGACAAGGCAAGAGCTTGCGTGTCTTCTAAATTAGGGAAAAGATACAAGGTAATGACCGACTGCTGCTCCCATTGATCTGTGACAGATTGCACATTTTTCAGCAAAACATACAAACCACCTGGTAGAGACAAAGCTATTGCAATTACCATCACCGTCATAATGCTAGCCAATGGATAATTCACTAGCCGCATAAAGCTTTCGGTTAAAGTCGTTTGATGCTGACGAAAATATTTACTCGGACTAAAAGACGTTCGCGTCGGCCAATTATGTTTGGTTGCTTTAATCGACTCTCTGGTCGCACCGCGTTGATTCGGCTTCTGTGCCATTTAGCCAAACCCTCCATCATTCACCATTCGACCCTGATTTAAAGTCAAAACACGATGACGCATGCGCGCAACCAGTGCTAAATCATGACTAGCAACCAAGACGGTTACACCAACACGATTAAACTCTTGGAATAAATTCATGATTTCTGCTGACAATTTGGGATCTAAATTACCCGTTGGTTCATCGGCTAACAACAATTGTGGTTTATTCACCACTGCTCGCGCAATACCAACACGCTGTTGCTCACCACCAGATAACGCCATTGGATTGTATTTTTCTTTATCCAACAGACCTACTTTATCCAGCGCAGCACGCACTCGCTTTGCAATTTGTTGAGGATCCGCTCCGCTCACCAACAATGGCAAGGCAACATTATGGAAAACACTTCGATCTAATAACAACTGATGATTCTGAAACACGACGCCAACGCGACGTCGATGATGAGGAATCGCTCGGCGGCTCAAAGTACGCAAATCAACACCATCGACCAAAATTTGGCCCGAGGTTTGGCGCTCGATCATCATCATGAGTTTCATCAAGGTACTTTTACCCGCACCAGAATGCCCAGTAAGAAAAGCCATTTCACCTTGCTGCAAATGAAAACTCACCTGCGACAATGCTTCTTGTCCACTCTCGTACTTTTTACCCACTCGTTGAAATTCGATTTCCACGCTAATCCAGCATCCTTAAATTAGAAAGAAGAAAGGTCTAATCACCACTTATTTGCTATCAAGCTATTCACTATCAAACAATGCGTCGACAAACTCTTTAGCAACAAATGGACGTAAGTCATCCGCTTGTTCACCTACACCAATATAACGTATAGGAATGCCGAACTGTTTGGCGATGGCAAAAATAATACCGCCTTTTGCGGTTCCATCCAGCTTAGTTAGTGTGATACCGCTCACGCCAACCGCTTCGGAAAACAGCTTAGCCTGACTGATAGCATTTTGACCAGTACCAGCATCCAAAACCAACATAACTTCATGTGGCGCGTTTTCATCTAGCTTTTTCATTACACGAACGACTTTAGACAGTTCGTTCATCAAATTCGCTTTGTTTTGTAGACGACCAGCGGTATCTGCAATAACGATATCGACGCCTTTAGCTTTAGCAGACTCAATCGCATCATAGATAACCGACGCCGAATCAGCGCCAGTGTGCTGAGCAACAACAGGAACATTATTACGCTCACCCCATACTTGAAGCTGCTCAACCGCAGCTGCACGAAAGGTGTCACCTGCTGCCAACATAACACTTTTGCCTTCAGCCTGATATTTTTTGGCCAACTTACCAATGGTTGTCGTCTTACCAACACCATTCACGCCCACCATTAAAATAACAAAAGGCCCATTTTTACTGACTGGCTCAAGCACTTGCTGAGACTGGGTAAGAATGCCTTCCATGTCGGCTTTTAAATGACTTAACAATGTTGCTGAGTCTTTTAGTTCTTTACGGTTTAGCTTGTCTGTTAACGCGCTTATCAAGGTCTGTGTGGCGTCGATACCGACATCCGCCATCAATAACTGAGTTTCTAGCTCTTCAAGCAGATTATCATCTACTTTTTTATGACCACCGATAACAGAAGACAAACCGTTGCCTAAACCGCTGCGAGTGCGAGACAAACCAGATTTAAAACGCTGAGACCAAGATAACGTAGGCTGCACAGGCTCACTTGGCGTTTCTTCTACTGCTTGTGCTTTAGTGCTTATCGCCACGTCATCTGCAAGTTGCTCGTCAGAAGCCAAAGCTTCCGCTGAGGCTGTTTCATCCTGAACTGAATCGGGCGTATCTATATCCTTTTTCTTAGCTGCTGCAATATCTGCATTCATTTTGTTCACAAAACGACGGCGAACAACGAAAGCGATAATGGCTAAAAGTGTTCCAATCGCAATAGGAACATAACGTGCATATTCACCAAGATACGGTGTAAAAAAAGCAATAATTTGATTAACAACTTCCATTAAATCAGTCTCTTTATTTTGACTGATGCGATAAACATCAGTGAAATGCTATGATTAGACACAGCGCCACATACATGGACACTTAAAAACGGTTATTTTAACATCATTCTGGCTCGCAAACAGGCTTAGTTTTAGCCAAAATATTCTTAACAAGCACCACTCAAGGTTCATTATGTCCGACGATAGCAAACCTCTATTTAGCCGACCCGTTCTGGCGGCGGTCATGTTGTTCTGCACTCTGGCTATTTGGCTGTTAAATTTAACCGCTCCGAGCAGTAAGTTACCCACACCTCAAATTGAGAAATGGACAACCACGTCAGGTATTCCTGTGGTCTGGTTAAAACAAGCAGAATGGCAAGATAGCAACAAACTGGAGCTTCGTTTTTCATTTCGCTCAGTCACTACTAACATAACATTGATCCAAACCACGCTGGCCATGTTAATGAGCGACTCTTTACCGCTTAGTACTGCTTCAATTAACCAAAGGCTCGCGCCTTTAGCTGCCAGCGCAAACAGCTATTATGATCATGAAAATCAAACCATTGGTTTAACACTGAGTAATGAGCCAAAATATCTGACTCCAACACTTTCCTTGGCAACCAATTGGCTTAGACAACCAGATTTCAAACCTCGCACTTTCGATGCTTGGCAAACCCAACACCGAGCAAATCCCCCCGTCCAACATGAGCTCGAAAATGTTTTATTTTTCGATAAGGCTAATGATCAAAACAACGACACCATAACTACCGTCTCTTTAAAACAAGTTTCCGACTATTACCAGAGCTTAAAATCGTCTGCTGCTACTATTTTTATCGTGGGCGAGATGTCACCAGAAACTAAGCAAGCAGTCAAAAATGCAATCAATACCATCAGCCAAGACTACCGACTTTCAAACGCTTCCGCCGAGGCCATTCATTACGAGTCCATCAGCTCAACCATTCAACAAAATGAAGGCGAACTTTGGCAAACTCGCAGCGCCATCGCATTAATGCCAGTGTCTTCAATCAAAGAATGGATCAGTTTGCAAATTTGGGGCGCTGACTTGGTTTCTACGCTCAACCAGCAACAACATATTGATTTTGTTCAGCTCGCTTTTACGCTTTCACCGCAGCGCCCTTGGGCATGGTGGAATATCCAATACGCTAACAGCATAACAGAAACAGTAAGCGAACCTAGCCACGATGCCAGTCGCTTCGTTAACGCTAAAAGCCTTGTGTTTGTAGAACAAGTTCCCTCAGTAAACGACAGCAAAACCTTTGGCATTCTACTGGATAATTTCAAGCAACAACTCGAACAGCAAACGCTATCACCAACATGGTGGAGCTATATTGCCACACAAGTCACCCATGAAGATGGTGCGCTCACAGTGGAGCAATTCGCCGAAGGCTACAAAGATGCCATCGACAGCTTCACCATAGAAGATTATCAAACGGCTCTACAACACCTATTAAAACCATCGTCCTATCAAGAGATTCAGGTTTACCAATGAAGAAAAAAGTTCTAAGTAACGTCTCGAATAAAAGTAAAGCGAAGGCATCGAGACTTCGTATCATCGCCGGTGAATGGCGCTCTCGCCAACTGCCGATTCCAGATATTGAAGGTTTACGTCCAACGCCAGACAGAGTACGAGAAACCTTATTCAATTGGATCAATGCCTATATTCCAGGTGCTGTTTGTGGTGACCTGTTTTGTGGCTCAGGTGCACTTGGGTTAGAAGCGTTATCACGCGGCGCAAAGCACATGACTTTTGTCGATAACTCACGCGTAGTGTCACAACAAATGACAGCAAACTTAGCAACGCTAGGCGCAACGGACAGTGCTAATGTGATTGCACAAAACGCGGCCGTCTTTCTTGATACGGTCACGCCACATGCCATGGATATTGTGTTTCTAGACCCGCCATTTCGCAAAGGCTGGTTAGCACAAATTATCCCTTTGCTTGAAAAAGGCTGGCTCGCAGATCGTGCGCTTGTTTATATCGAAATGGAAAAAGAAGCCGATCTACCTGCACTACCAAGCCACTGGTCTTTGTTAAAAGAAAAAGTCGCTGGCCAATTGGTTTATCGATTATTTGAAGTATCTAAATAATTCGGTGCCCAAGCCCTATCCAAAATAGGGCTTTCTGATCCACCGGTACAAACATCGCACCAAAAATAAGCAAAACAATATTTTCCCTCCTATAATGTCTTAATCAAAACAAGCTATATCAGCCACTTTGATTTGAGCACGATACTTGCATAACCTAATAGAATATGTGCCATTAATGAGCACTTCACTTAAACATTGCCTCGCGATGGAAGGTACCTATGCTGTCAAACCTATCCTTTAAGACCAAACTGTTCATACTTCTAATCACTGCGATTACGGGGTTAATTATCGTCACTGCTGTGGCCATGACAGGGCTCTCATCCCAACAAAGCGCCAACAATGAGCTGAGAAACCTCTCAAAGATTCAAGCATCAAATGATCAACTTAGCATTCACATGCTTGAGATAGCTGATAGCCTGCGCTCCATTTCTGTAGAAAATTACCAAGACTACATTGCAAGCGCGAAAGAACAAATTGCACAGAACGCCAACATCATCGCTACAAATATTGAAAAAGCTCATAGCCAAAACTTGAAGCAAACTCTCGAAGAAAACCTAGTAGAACTCAACGACTATAGCCAAGCACTCATCGCGCTGATCGAAAAACGCTATATTATTGGTTTCGATTCCTCTTCAGGTTTACGCGGTAGCGTAGATCAAATGGGGACAGAAATAAGCGAAGACATCCAAAAGCTTAGCTTATTAAAACGAGAGTTCACCAATGTGCGTAAAGCTGAGGCTGGCTATCTATCAGATCCAACCGAAAGCAATCTAGAAGAGTTTACCTCCAGCTTCGACCGCTTCGATAACCGAATTGAAAACTTTGGTTTTCAAGACACTCACGGTGTAAAAGCCAACGCTTACCGCGATGCCATTCTGCAATACGGTAAGGAATACAAATCGCTTAGCGAGATCGAAAATACTTTCACGACACAAAAAAATCAGTTTACCGAAAGCCAACTTAAAGCGAATCAACTGATTGAGAACAAAGTTCAGCAAGCAGAAAACAGCGCGGAAGAAAGCTCAACACAAGCCAACGCAACCCTACTGGGCGTTAGTATCGCTGTAATTCTAGTAGCCGCACTGCTCATGCTTGCCATTGGCCGCAGCGTCAATAGCACGTTACAAAACATAATTACTGACCTTAATAAAGTTAAAAAAGGCGATATGTCATCAAAAGCGTCAGTTAACACTAAACGTAACGATGAGTTCGATCAATTGAGCCAATCTCTCAATGAAATGACTAGCGGCTTGGGTGACGTATTAAAAGATGTTGTTTCGACAACTGACAATGTCAGCACTATGTCCACTGATTTAAACAACACCATCAGCAGCATTGCCAGCAGTAACCACTTAGTCAACCAGCGTACACATTCATTGGCTTCTGCAACGGACGATATTTCTAGCCGTTTAACCGAGTTGTCTAGCACCACAAATACGCTTCAAGCGCACTCCAATGAAACCTACCAATCCGCTAAATCTGGCGCGGATACGATTAAATTGGTGTTAAGCAGCATCACCGACACAGTGAATATTGTGAATATAACCAGCCAACAACTTGATGAACTAGGCCGTTTATCCAAAAACATCGATAGCGTCATTGCCATGATTAATGACCTTGCTAGCCAAACCAACTTACTCGCGCTGAACGCCGCGATAGAAGCTGCTCGCGCTGGCGAAGCGGGACGCGGATTCTCTGTGGTCGCAGATGAAGTAAGAGCATTAGCAGAAAAAACCGTTGATGCCACTTCGAAAATTACGGACATAGTTAATACCATTCAGCAGTCGACTCAAACCGCAATTAGCACCATGGAAAGCGGACAAGACAACTTGAAAATCATCAGTGAAAATGGCAGCAAGGCCGAAGAAGCCATGCGCGACATAGAAAGCAACGCCATGACAGGATCGAAATCCACCGACTCAATGGCAAGCGCCATTCAGGATGTTGCTAGTACCGCCATTCAAATGAGCACAGAGATGGAAGAAATTGCTCAACAGTTAAACCAAGATACTCGCTCTATCGATATTTTGGCGGATAAAACTAAGCAGATTCAGAAAATTTCCGAGCAACTTGCCGTTAAAACCCAAGTATTCACTCTCGTTTAGCGTATTATCACTCGATAGATATCAGTAATAAGTAAAACGCTTCTGCCATCAGCTGATGGCAGAAGCGTTTTACTTTCAACCTTCTAATACCGTATACCGATTGATGGCGGCATCCGCCTCTTGATGACACTGTGCACAAACGCTAGACTGTGTAACATCTTTCATCGATGAACCTTCCCACATTTCTTCACGGGAATTCGAGCAATTTCTTTAGGACTTTACTTTAGGATAAAAACAAACCTATGCCGGACGTCATTCCAGCCGACTCTGTTGGTATTGTTACGCCACAGATTGCGCAATTCGACACCCCGTTGGCGCTTTCCTGCGGACAGACCTTGTCATCGTACCAACTTATTTACGAGACTTATGGGACCCTGAATCAAAGCGCTTCCAATGCTATTTTAATTTGCCACGCGCTGAGCGGAGATCACCACGCTGCAGGTTATCATGCCATGTCGGATACCAAAACGGGCTGGTGGGATACGGCAATAGGACCTGGTAAAGCCATCGATACAAATAAGTTTTTTGTTATTGCTCTCAATAACTTAGGCGGTTGCTGTGGTTCAACGGGGCCGACGAGCATTAATCCAGAAACAGGGCAGCGCTGGGAAGCCAGTTTTCCGATTGTCACAGTAGAAGATTGGGTCGAAAGCCAAGCGCGTTTAGCCGATTTATTGGGTATCCAAACCTTCGCCGCTATCGTCGGTGGCAGCCTTGGTGGCATGCAAGTACTTGAATGGAGCATTCGCTTCCCCACTCGCTTGAAATCTGCGGTGATTGTCGCGTCAGCTCCAAAACTATCCACCCAGAACATCGCCTTCAACGAAGTCGCACGTCAGTCCATTCGTCGTGATCCAGATTTTTTTGATGGCAACTACATAGACAACAACTCTGTACCAACTAACGGCCTTGGTTTGGCGCGTATGCTGGGTCACATTACCTATCTTTCAGACGATGCCATGGGCGCTAAATTTGGTCGCCAGATGCGCCATGATAGCTACCAATACAATTACGGCATTGAGTTCGAAGTAGAAAGTTATTTACGTTATCAAGGCGAAGCCTTCACCAAACGTTTTGACGCCAACACCTACATGCTGATGACAAAGGCGCTGGATTATTTTGATCCCGCGTCACAAACCAATGGTGATCTTTCTGCCGTTCTAAGCCGCGCACAATGCGAGTTTTTATTGGTTTCCTTTACTACCGACTGGCGTTTCTCTCCAGAGCGCAGTGAAGAAATCGTCAACGCGCTCGTCAAGGCTGGTAAACAAGTTTCTTACGCCAAGATCGAAGCGGCAGAAGGTCATGACGCCTTTTTGTTCCCAATCCCTCGCTACATGGCTGTGTTAAACACCTTTTTAACCCGGGTTGCCAATAGCCTTACAACGGAGGTCAAATAATGCGCTCTGATTTAGAAATGATCGATGAATGGGTTAAGCCCAATATTCGAGTGCTCGATTTGGCCTGTGGTCCCGGTGAGTTGCTTCACCATCTCATTCAAAACAAACAGGTGAAAGGCTATGGTTTGGAAATCGGCCCTGACGATTTAAATACCTGTATCGAAAAAGGCATTCCAGTTTTAGAGCAAAACATCGACGAAGGTTTGCAAAACTTCGATGACCAAAGTTTTGACTTAGTCTTGATGACCCATGCTTTGCAACAATTTCGTCGCCCAGATTTGTTGATCGATGAAATGCTGCGCATCGGTAAAGAATGCATTATCACTTTCCCGAACTTCGGACATTGGCGAAGCCGTTTGCATTTGGCGTTAAAAGGCAGAATGCCGGTATCTGATTTCTTACCATACAATTGGTACGACACACCGAACATCCACTTTTTCACCTTTCAAGATTTTGAGCGTTTATGTCGTGAAAAAGACATTAAAATCCTACGTTGGGCTGCCGTAGACGGCCAACTAAAAGACCATTGGTGGATTCGCTCTATGCCGAACTTATTCAGTGAAACGGCGATTTTCCACATCAGCCGTTAAACCACGGTCAGTAGCATAAATAGAACAATCAACAAGGCGGCGAATCAGCCGCCTTTGTTTTAAAAGTTTAAAAAGGAAGACCGATGAACAAAACCATCGTACTAGCCAGCAACAATGCTGGAAAAATCAAAGAATTCAATGCGTTACTAGGTGACATGGGCATTGATGTCAAACCGCAAAGCGAGTTTAACGTCGAAGAAGCAGAAGAAACAGGCTTGAGCTTTATTGAAAACGCCATTCTAAAAGCGCGCAACGCTTGTGCTCACACTGGCTTGCCTGCATTGGCTGATGATTCTGGTATTGAAGTGGATTATCTCGACGGTGCGCCGGGTATTTACTCTGCTCGTTTTGCCGGTGATCACGGTAATAACGAAGCGAATAACAAGCTATTATTGGAAAAACTAGACGGCGTACCTGAACTAGAACGTACCGCTCGTTTTCATTGTGTATTGGCTTATATGCGCCACAAGGACGATCCAACCCCACAAGTGTTTCATGGCGTCTGGGAAGGCCGTATTTTGACATCTACGGAAGGCCAAGAAGGCTTTGGTTATGATCCCGTATTTTATGTACCGGAATGCGCTTGCAGTGCGGCTAGCCTACCAAAAGAAGTAAAGAACCAAATTAGCCATCGCGCCAAAGCTTTGAAACAGCTATTCGCATCCTTTCAACAATCCTCTTTTTCACAACTAGGTAAGCCATTTTGAGCACTCAGTTACCACCGCTAAGTTTGTATATTCATTTACCTTGGTGCGTGCGTAAGTGTCCTTATTGCGACTTCAATTCTCATCAAGCAGACCGTTTTGAAGCCAATGGCAAACTGCCAGAAGACGCCTATTTGGCACAGCTTCTGGCTGATCTAGACGCCGATTTACCTTATGTCGCTGGACGAGAAATACAAACCGCTTTTATTGGCGGTGGTACGCCAAGCTTGATGAGCGAAAACTTCTATTATCGTTTAATGGATGCCCTGCGCGAAAAGCTAACGTGGGCAGACAATGCCGAAATCACCATGGAAGCCAATCCAGGAACGTTTGAACAAGAAAAGTTTCGCCACTTTCGTCAGGCTGGCATTAATCGTTTGTCCATCGGTATCCAAAGTTTCCAGCCAAACCTGTTGAAAACCCTAGGAAGAATCCACAACCGTGAGGAAGCGATACACGCTGTGGATAAGTCTAGAGCCGCTGGCTTTGACAATATCAACCTCGATTTAATGCATGGCTTACCAGATCAGAGCCTAGAAATGGCGCTAGAAGACTTGTCTCTTGCCATCGAACTGAACCCTGAGCACTTGTCTTGGTATCAACTGACTATCGAGCCAAATACTGAGTTTTATCGTCGTCCACCAACGCTACCCGAAGACAACACCTTGTGGGGAATTCAAGACGCAGGACAAGAGCTGTTGACCAAACATGGTTATGCTCAGTACGAAGTTTCGGCTAATTCAAAAGAGAACCGTCGCGCGGCACACAACCTTAATTATTGGCGTTTCGGCGATTACATAGGAATTGGCGCTGGCGCTCATGGCAAGATCACATTGGTTAATGGTCAAATATTTCGTACACGAAAGACTCGCCATCCAAATCATTACTTAAACAACCTACCTGAAGCCTTGGTCATCAAAGAGGCCATCGAGCAAGAAGACCTACCGCTTGAATTCATGATGAACCGTCTACGCTTGTTCGAAACCTTTGATTTAAAGGATTACGAGCGCTTCACTTATCAAAGCGTGCCAAGTTCTCTGGTCAAAGCCTGTGAAATAGCACTAAAACAGGGTCTATTAGATACCGATGAATGGAAGAATCAGCGCGTCAAAACTACCGAAAAAGGGAAATTATTCCTCAACGAATTGCTTGAATTATTCCTCCCGTAGCACGCCATTTTATTTACTATAATTTGACATCTAAGCATTTAGATGTAACTCTTATTAGGTTAAGAACAAAAAAGGCCATCTTTGATGGCCTTTTTTGTTCTATTAGCAACATACAAACTAGTGGCTTTTTTAACAAAAACTATCTTTTTAAACGAAAGAAATAGCCCATCGTTTCGTTCTATTTCAACAATTTACGGCGCTCTATCCTCTCGCTCTCTTTGTTACTGAGATGCTAGAAGACTTTTATCTCGTCAGCATAACTGCCAACACGAGATTAAGCATAAATTGTGAAAACAGAACAAAATACGTCGTATTAAGAACAATCTAATAATGAGAATTCTTTTAGGGTGAAGTAGCGGAATTGTGTAAAAAAAAGCTCATGTTGATTTTCGTTTAAAAAGATTTGCACAGACCTTTATAAGTTCAGTTATCCAACAAAGGTCTTGGGGAAGTTTTCACTAATTCAGGAGAATGTTTATGAGTAATAAAGTACCTGACAGTGGTCGGGCAGAATACAACACGTCATACAAAGTAGGACAAGATAACATTCAGTTTCTTGGCCTTGACGTATTAAACCCAGTGTTTAGTACAAGCGCGCTTATTATTTTTGCATTCATCATTGGCAGTATCTTATTCCCTGCTGATGCGAGTTCCATTTTATCAGGTGCAAAGAACTGGTCGATCAATAATTTTGATTGGTTCTTTATGGTTGCTGGTAATATTTTCGTACTCTTTTGTTTGCTACTGATTCTCCTTCCTCTAGGCAGGATCCGCCTTGGTGGTACCGAAGCAAGAGCAGAACACTCCACTATTACTTGGTTTTCAATGCTCTTCGCAGCGGGCATGGGTATTGGTTTGATGTTCTGGAGTGTTGCTGAACCTGTTGGTTATTACACAGGTTGGTATGGCACGCCATTTGATGTGGTTAAAAACACGCCTGAAGCTCGTGATCTAGCGATGGGCGCAACCATGTTCCATTGGGGTCTTCATCCTTGGGCGATTTACGCGGTTGTTGGTCTGTCTTTGGCATTCTTTGCATATAACAAAGGTTTACCTCTTACTATTCGTTCTGCTTTTTACCCATTATTTGGTGAGAAAGTCTGGGGCGGAATTGGTCACGTAATTGACGTTATTTCAGTTATTGCGACTATCTTTGGTTTGGCAACATCGCTTGGCTTTGGCGCACTGCAAGCAACAAGTGGTCTTAACTTCCTGTTTGATATTCCAAATACGCTAACCACACAAATCTTTGTGATCTGTGGTGTAACAGCCGTTGCCATCATATCGGTAGCACGTGGCCTAGAAGGTGGTGTGAAACTGCTGTCTAACGTCAACATGATCATCGCGGCTGTATTGGCAATCTTCATCGTAGTCGTTGGTAACACTGGCGCTATCTTTGCTGCAATGGGTTCTTACTTGTTGAACTACGTTGAAAACATCATTCCATTAAGTAACTGGATTGGTCGTGACGATACTACCTTCTACCACGGTTGGACTGTATTCTACTGGGCTTGGTGGATTTCTTGGTCACCATTTGTAGGTATGTTTATCGCTCGCGTTTCTCGTGGTCGTACTGTTCGTGAATTCCTAGTAGCAGTTCTATTAGTACCAACGGTTGTTTCTCTTGTATGGATGTCTATCTTTGGCGGATCAGCTTTAGATCAGTCTGCGAATGGCGTTGGTGCATTGGCAAACGGTATTACTGATTCTTCATTGGCTATGTTCCAAATGTTTGCGAGCTTACCGTTGACGTCTTTGATTTCCTTCATTGGTATCATTCTTGTATTGGTATTCTTTGTAACGTCTTCTGACTCAGGCTCTTTGGTTATCGATGGTATTACCGCTGGCGGTAAAACTGATGCACCAATGATTCAACGTGTTTTCTGGGCGGTTCTAGAAGGTATCATCGCGATTGCTTTGCTTGTTGGTGGTGGTTCTGAAGCACTTGGTGCAATTCAAGCGGCTGCAATCACTATTGGCTTACCATTCACATTGCTCATGTTAATCATGTGTGTGAGCTTGTGGAAAGGTTTGCATAGCGATATGCATCTTTATAAAAAAGCATAGCGTTATAGCGACTTTATAGAGATTCATTGCTACTAAAAAACAACGCGAATGGCCGTAACTGGACGTTCGCGTTGTTTTCTTTTTGTAAATACTCTATTATCGGCGTCCTCTTAGGGGAGTAATCTTCTTTGCACTACACATATGTACTGCAAAGATTCTTTGTCAACATAATTGAGCCTCAAGCTCGTGGCAAAGAAGTCCTGATCCGATACAGTATCGACAGGGTTGATGAGACTTAAGACAATGACTTGGCTCAGGTGGGCTCAGGTTTGTTGTCTTTCGTTTATTGCCCACCTAGGACCTGTCAAATGGAAGCACTACTCACTTCTATCTCTACTGTTGCTCTTGCTGAAATGGGCGATAAAACCCAACTTTTAGCCTTATTCCTTGCTACTCGTTTCGCGTCTAAATCCTCTATTGTGCTTGGTATTCTTGCTGCGACATTGCTCAATCATGCGCTATCAGCATGGCTTGGCGTAGAAATTGCAAAATGGATTCCAGAAAGTGCAATCAGTTGGATTGTTGGTCTAAGCTTTATCGCCGTAGGTTTATGGTTATTGATCCCAGATAAAGACGACAGTGAAGACAATAGCATGCTGAAGTATGGTGCGTTTGGTGCGACGTTTATCTTGTTTTTCCTTGCCGAAATTGGTGACAAAACTCAAATCGCAACCGTCTTATTAGGCGCTCACTATGGCAGTGTCTGGATGGTCTTGCTAGGCTCAACTATCGGTATGATGCTGGCGAACGTACCTGTTGTGTTTGCAGGTAACTGGATAATGGACAGAATCAATGCCGACCGCACACGTCAGCTTGCTTGTTTGCTTTTCCTCATTATGGGAATCGTGACAATAGCGGCGCCGCTGCTTAAATAAAGAGGCGGTTAACCAACCGGTTCGAAAAACTGCTTTTTAATAAACAGGAACAGAACAATGGATGTCGAATTAACCGAAATACTCGAAGCACTTTGTCAGCACGCGCCATTCAATGAGATTGCCGACGATCCGCAACTCAATGATATGACCAAAGAAATAGAGATTCAGTATGTTCGTGCTGGCGAGTGGGTTATCGCTCCAAGCGCACTGAACAATACCTTGTTCTTTATTCGCAGTGGTGCAATTGAAGTGCTTAGCAAAGAGGAAAAGTTAATTCGACGTATGAATGAAGGCGAGCTATTTGGCTACTTTTCTCTATTGCGAGGTGGCAAGTCTTCACAATCCATGCGAACCATCGAAGACAGCTTGCTGTATCGCATTCCGGCGCGCTGGTTTCTAAAGCTCTACGAAGAAAACGACAATTTTTCTGACTTCTTTGAACTCGCTCGCGAAGTGCGTTTGCGCGTTGCGATGGATTCACAAAACTCAGATGTATCGTTAATGACTTGTCCTGTTGTCAGCTTGTTGAGACGACCACCGATTAGCGCAGACATCAGCTCAGACATTCTGACTTCTGCGCAAATCATGGCGGAGCATCGTGTTTCAAGCTTGCTTATTACTGAAAATGACGAATTGATTGGCATTGTCACAGACCGAGATTTACGTACTCGTGCGGTTGCCAAAGGTCTTGCCTACAGCACCTCTATCGCAGATATAATGACCCGCGATCCCATTGTTATGGACAGCGGTGATTATGCATCTGAAGCCGTTTTAAAAATGATGGAGCGTAACGTTCACCATATTCCCATTGTCAAAAATGGTCGCCCTATCGGCGTGGTGAGCACCGGAGATATTATTCAAAAAGAAAGCCACGGCAGCGTCTATCTGATAAGCGATATTTATAAGCAAACCAGCATCGAAGGCTTGAAAAGTATCAGCCGCAAGATGACACATACGTTTACTCAGCTTGTGGTTGCAGATGCTAATACACAAATGATTGGTAACGCCATGTCCCACATAGGTACTGCCTTTGTGAAACGACTGCTGCAACTTGGTGAAGAGAAGTTCGGGCCACCACCTGTGCCATATTGTTTTATCGCGCTTGGTTCACAGGCAAGAGAAGAGCAAACCATTAAAACCGATCAAGATAATGCACTTGTCTTGAGTGACAAGTACGATAAAAAACTTCACGGCGAATATTTCGAAGCGCTGACAGATTGGGTTTGCCGTCATCTGGATGACTGCGGCTACACACTTTGTACTGGCGACATCATGGCATCCAATCCACGCTGGCGTCAGCCGCTAAGAGTTTGGAAAGAAAACTTCAGTGAGTGGATACAAAAACCCAAAGCCGAAGCTCTGCTACGACTGTCTATCTTCTTTGATTTACGCGGTATCTACGGCGATAAAACACTCGCCAAACAACTAAACCAACACATACGCCAAGAAGCTCTGCAGCACTCAGGCTTTCTAACCTTTATGGCGAGAAATGCCAATCAGCGTAAACCGCCATTGGGATTTTTTCGACAATTTGTTTTAGATGGCGAAGGTGAACAGTCACGCACTTTCAATCTCAAAGAGCGAGGAATCGCTCCGATTATCGATATCGTTCGTGTCCACGCCCTTGCCTGTGGCAGTGACAAACTCAACACTCTTGAGCGCATCGAAGACATTGAAGCGGCAGGATTATTACCGGAAGGCCGAGCTAAAGATCTTGCGCTGGCATTGGAAATGATAGGTATGGTGCGGATCAAACATCAGAAAGACCAGATCGAAGCAGGCGAAGAACCGAATAACCACGTTAACCCTGAGCACTTGTCGTCCTTTGAAAAACGCCATCTACGAGATGCTTTTCATATCGTTACTCGCCAACAGGAGTTCATTAAATTCCGTTACGCAGGGAAACGCAGCTAAATGGCAAAGTTATTATTGAAAAATAAATCCAAAGAAGGCATTCAAGATTGGCAAGCCATGTTTTCAGAATGGGCAGAAGAAGCGCCAGAAGGTCCTCTGAAACGCTATTATCAAGCGGGAATGATTGCACCGCAAACAGAATTGAAAGATACGCCGTTGCTGGCCTTGGATCTAGAAACCACAGGACTTGACTCAAGCCAAGATGAAATAATCAGCCTCGGTTTAATCCCCCTCAGCCACAAAACCATTCGTTGCCAAGGTGCGCAATATTGGATGGCAAAACCAGAACGGTCGCTGAATGCAGAATCTGTCACTATCCATGAAATCACCCATTCGGAATTGGCTGAAGCACCGCGACTTCATGCCATTTTGGATGAGATTTTACTGGCACTCACACATCAAGTCATCGTTGTGCATTGTGTTGCCATCGAGCGTCAGTTTTTACTCGAAGCGTCGATGAAAATATATGGTTTCCCACTGTATTTTCCCGTGCTCGACACCATGGATATTGAGCGCCAAGCGACCTTTAAACCTTGGTGGAAACGCTTTGGCAGACAGCCTTCTTTACGCTTAGACGCTTGCCGTCAACGCTATAAACTACCGCGCTATAAAGCACACCATGCACTCACCGACGCGTTGTCATCGGCCGAATTATTGCAAGCGCAAATTTCCTATCATATGGACCCAAACGCAGATATATCAAACTATTGGGTGTGATGCTTTGCGGCCTGCTTCTGTCTTTTTTGCTGCTAACTCTTAAGCAAGTGCAGACTCGGCAAGAGCTGGTTCAGCATGCTCAGAAACTGAAGGGCAACTTTCGCGAATAACCAATTCGGTTTCTAACACCACGTCTTTGGCTTCTCGAAGCCCTAAAAACACTTCTGCAGCAACACGGCCTTTTTCCACTGTATGTTGATGTATGGTGGTGATCGAAGGATGAATATTGGCACTTTCAGGGATGCCATCAAAACCAACCACTTGCAAATCTTCCGGCACACGCAAGCCTAAATGCAAGGCCGCTTGCACCGCCGCAATCGCTATACAATCACTCATGCACAATAATAATTGCGGACGCTTAGCCATAGTTAGAGCTTCACGAGCAGCCTGATAAGCCAGTTTATGGTTGTTCTCAGGGATATTCCAAATATGCTCGGATGCGACCGACAACTGATGTTCTTCCAATGCTTGAAAGTAACCATACAAACGTTGGATCGAAATAGACGCCGCACGATCAAACAATTCGTCTTCGCGTATACGACACACTCGATCTGTCGCCAATAGACTCAAACCTAAAATAGCCACGGCGTCAGGCTTATGCTTTAAAGCGTGGCTGGCAATTCGATATGCGCCACTGTGGTTTTCGATGTTGACCGATGTGGTACCAGGAATGAAGCTATCCACTGTGATGATGTTCTTATTCGGCATCAACCAAGGCGCATTAATACATTGCTGTGGTTTATGACCATAAACGATAAAACCATCTACCATGGAAGATTGCATACGGCTTTGTGCATCTTGCTCAACTTGATCGGAAGACAACAGCAGCATGTTGTATTCATTGGCTTCAAAGACTTCCGCCATGCCTTTTAGAAACTGATTAGCTACAGGATCAGTTAAGCTATAACTGAGGTCATCAGACAACACAATGCCAACGATTCCCGTGCGACCAGTGCGTAAACTACGAGCAGCTGCATTAGGGCCAAAATAACCCATTTTTTCGCATTCGCTCAGAATATTTTCACGCAATGTCGCCGACAATTGATCGGGGCGATTAAAGGCGTTTGAGATGGTTGCCGTGGAGACTTCTAATCGCTCAGCAACGTCTTTTAAAGTCAGTTTTTTTATGTTTTTTGTCATACTAACTACTCGCAAACCAAAAGAACTTCGACAAACAAGCCGATTCACGCAAAACGCAAATCGGCTTGAAATGACAAAAGCTCAATTAAAAACTCAATTAACTGCGTAATACGACTTAAGACAACTTAGCGTAGAGCGCTTGATAAGCAGGTAAGGTCAACACCTCACCATCCAAAGTCGATTCAAAACCATGACCTTGCAATACTTCTGCAACATTCGCATTTAGCGTCGCTTGCTGCTCTTCACTTGTCATGTTTAATACAACTAACAAACGCTCACCATCGTATTCACGAACCAAAGCAATCAATTGCTCATTATCCAAATTAAGCTGAGACAATTCGCCATTCACCAAAACAGGTTGTTGCTGACGCCAATGAATCAGCTGACGAACCTTATGCAACAAGGCATCTGGATTCGCTTCTTGCTCAGCAACACTTAGCGGTAAGTGATTTTTATCGACTGGCAACCAAGGTTCGATTGTTGAGAATCCGCCCAATGTCGAATTATCCCACACCATCGGCGTACGACAGCCGTCACGGCCTTTAAAAACTGGCCATAGCGGAATGCCATAAGGGTCTTGAATACGCTCAAACGGCACCTCAGCTTCAGGTAAGCCAAGTTCTTCACCTTGATACAAACAAACACTGCCACGTAGAGACAAGATCAATGCTAACGCGATTAGAGGGTAAGCTTTGCCATCTTCGTCTGCGCCCCAACGAGTGCGAGAACGCACCACATCATGATTCGATAATGCCCAGCAAGGCCAACCATCACCCACGATGTTATTCATGTCCGCCAAGGTTTTACGAATGTATTCTGGAGAATGAGGCGTGTTCAAAAAGTCGAAGGTGTAAGCCATATGCAACTTATCGCCACCAGACGTATATTCCGCCATGCGTTTCAGAGGAAAATCGTCACCAATTTCACCAACCATGGTGCTGCCTGGAAACTCATTCATCATAACGCGTAAATCTTTTAAGAAATCCAAGTTTTCTGGACGGCTAAGATCGTACACATGACGCTGATAAGTATAAGGGTTATCGTGTGGCGCACCCATGGTTTTTGGCTCGCCAGCTGGTACAGGTGGGTTGTCTTCCAAGCCTTCGCTGTGGAAATAGAAGTTCACCGTATCCAAACGGAAACCATCCACACCAAGCTCTAGCCAAAAGCGCATATTATCCAAATGTGCCTGACGAACTTCTGGATTATGGAAGTTAAAATCTGGCTGAGACTCTAAGAAGTTATGCAAATAATACTGCAAACGACGGCTATCCCATTTCCAAGCACTGCCTCCAAAGATAGACAGCCAATTATTTGGCGGTGAACCATCCGGCTTTGGATCAGACCAAACATACCAATCTGCTTTAGGATTAGTTTTATCTTGACGACTTTCTTCAAACCAAGGATGGACATCAGCCGAGTGACTAATCACCTGATCGATCATGACTTTCAGTCCCAGTTCATGGGAGCGGTCAACCAAGACTTTAAAATCCGCTAACGAACCGAACATTGGATCAATGTCACAATAATCGGACACATCGTAGCCAAAATCTTTCATTGGGGAAGTAAAGATAGGCGAGAGCCAAATAGCATCTACACCAAGCGATGCAACGTAATCTAACTTACTTGTAATACCAGCTAAATCGCCAACGCCATCGCCATTTGCATCCATAAAACTACGTGGGTAAATTTGATAAATAATCCCACCTTTCCACCAATTCAGATTGGTTGTCATCAGACTCTCCAAAAAAGATAAAACGTGGAGCAACGCCAAAGCATTGCCCCATTTAAATAACAAGATTACTAACTGCTCAATAACATACTAGCCAGTTAGCCTTTGCGTAAGTAAGACTGCTCGTGTTCATCAAACAAATGCATTTTTTCAGCCGGTGCGGACAAATACACTTTATCCCCACGCTTAATGTTCAATGTGCCAGCTTGCTTCGCAATCACCATCTCGTCTGCGCCAGGGATTTTCACATACAGTAAAGTCGCTTCGCCGAGAGATTCCACGAAGGATACTTCACCAGAGAAAAGGCTTTCTTGTTCCGCAGACACAACCACCAAGTCTTCTGGACGAATGCCAAAGAAAGCAGGTTTCGCTTGTTCACTTGATTCCGTCACGATAGGCGTTTGAATGGAGGCAGAAGCCGACAAAGACACCAAGGTTTGTGCGCCAGTTTGCTCAATTCGGCAAGGCACAATATTCATCGCTGGCGAACCAATAAATTTCGCCACAAATACGTTCGCAGGATGCTCATAAAGATCCAATGGTGAACCCACTTGCTCAATATCACCACCAGATAACAACACAATGCGATCAGCCAACGTCATGGCTTCCACCTGATCATGGGTCACATAAATCATCGTAGAATCAGGCATGCTGTCTTTCAGGTTGGCAATTTCCATGCGTGTCGCAACACGAAGTGCCGCATCCAAGTTAGACAAAGGTTCATCAAACAAGAATACTTTAGGACGACGTACAATCGCACGACCAATCGCCACACGTTGACGTTGACCGCCAGAAAGCGCCTTTGGCAAACGATCTAAATACGGTGTTAGTTGCAGCATATCCGCGGCTTTACGAACTTGTTGATCGATATCTGCTTTGCTCACCTTAGCGATTTGTAAGCTGAACGCCATGTTGTCATACACCGTCATGTGCGGGTACAAAGCGTAGCTTTGGAACACCATAGCAATACCACGCAATGCAGGCGGCACGTCATTTACCACAACACCATCGATCTCTAACGTACCAGCGGAGATTTCCTCTAAACCAGAAATCATGCGCAATAACGTGGACTTACCACAACCGGATGGACCGACGAAAACAATGAATTCGCCCTGCTTGATATCTAGATTAATGTCTTTCAATACTTCAACATTATTCGAATAAATTTTCTTAACATTGGTGAGTTTTACATCAGCCATGATTTTACTGCCTCAATCTAAATTCATACCTTAGGTGAGGAGCAAACGCTCAACTCACCTGCCTAGGTTTTGTTATTTCACCGAGCCTGCTAGCAAACCGCGCACTAAATAGCGCTGTAGGCCAAAGAAGACACATAAAGGAATAATGATGGTAATAAACGCCGATGCCGTCAGAATTTCCCAGTTACCACCGCGAGAGCCAAGCAATTCACGAAGCTGACCTGTTAGCACCATGTGATCAGCATCATTACCTAGGAACACCATGGCAATCAGCAAATCATTCCATACCCAAAGGAACTGGAAGATGGCAAATGACGCTAATGCAGGGAAAGACAAAGGCAATACAATTTTACGGAAAATATCAAAATCTGAAGCGCCATCCACACGGGCGGATTCGATGATTTCTCTAGGCAATCCAACAATATAGTTGCGCAGCAAATAAATAGCCAACGGCAAACCAAACCCAGTATGCGCTAACCAAATCCCCACATAAGTTTTCGATCCGACACCAAAAAACTCGCCAATCATGTTGTAGCTTTTTAGCAACGGAATCAGTGACATTTGTAACGGAACGACTAACAAACCAACCACCGCAGCGACCAGCAATGCACGTCCAGGAAAACGCATCCAAGCCAGAGCATAAGCGGCAAACGCGGCCACTAGAATAGGAATAATGGTCGCAGGTATGGTCACGGTTAAAGAGTTAATAAAAGACTTACCCAAACCTTCCGCACTCAATACTTCACGATAGTTTTCTAAGGTGAAGCGTGGTGGAATCTCGGCTGTATAGAAAATACGGTCGCCACGGGAGCCCTTCCATTCCACAGGAGAAGAAAACGCATAATCGCCGTTTTCCATGACTTGCAAGGTCTCGCCTTTATTAAGTTCGGCCACTGTGCCTACTTCGAATTCATCGGGTCTTAATGAACTAGAACCAAACTTGGTAATTTCCCCCGCTGAACCTTCGAATAGGTTACCGCGAATAACAAAGCGATTACCCTCTTGAACTTGTTTTTTCGGTTCATGGGCTCGCGCCACGAGACGCTGCTCTGAGGTCGCTAATGCTGTCCACCAGCCAGACGTAGAAAGCTGATTTTTATCTCGAATAGAAGAGATAAACAAACCCGCTGTCGGGATCGTCCAAATGATCACAAGAAACAAGACAGTCGCATGTACCAAATAAGTTAACGGAGTGCGTTTAGATGACGTAATCATATTAACGACCCTCCATTTCGGCATTAGCGCGGCGAATATTCCACACCATGATTGGGATAACCAGAACCATAATAACCAACGCAATCACCGCGCCACGACCAAAGTCGCCACCGCCATTAAACATCCAACTAAACATCTGATTGGCCAACACTTGTGTGCCCCATTGGGCATTCGTCATTGCCAATACGATATCGAATACTTTCAATACCAAGATGGTAATCGTGGTCCAAACCACCGCAATGGTTCCCCAAATTTGTGGCACCATAATTTTGTAGAAGATTTGAAAGCCATTGGCACCATCTAACACTGCTGCTTCAATGGTTTCATCTGGAATACCACGTAGCGCAGCAGACAAAATGACCATAGCAAAACCGGTTTGAATCCAAATCAGGATGACCATCAAGAAGAAATTGTTCCAAATTGGAATCGTCAGCCATGTCTGAGGTTCGCCACCGAAGAAGACAACCAAGGCATTCAGCAAGCCGATTTGGTCTTCACCGCCGGTACGAAAATCGTAAATGAATTTCCAAATAACCGACGCACCTACAAAGGAAATCGCCATCGGCATGAAGATTAGACTTTTTGCGATATTGCCCCACCAAATACGATCGGTCATAGTCGCGATAATCAAACCAAAAAATGTTGCCGCTGTTGGTACAACAATCAACCACAGCATGTTATTGCGGAAAGATTCATAGAACTCATCACTGCTAAATAGCCATTTGTAGTTCGCAAGACCAACAAAATCTTCGCCGCTGCGGCCATAAAAAGACAAGCGGATGGAATCAATAACAGGATAGAAAAGATAAAATGTCAGTAATAAAACTGCTGGCCCCAAAAACAGCCAAGGGCGAATATTGTTCGCCACACGTAAATTACGAGCAACTTCAGCAGCTGCGCCACTTTTAGTTGGAAAAATTTTATCTAAAAGGAAATTTGAGCCGTAGAAATACGCGGCACACCCCATAACACCTAGAATCATGGTAACTAACGCCGAGGCAAGCTGTCCCATAGAATCTCCAAAATATATCAATGCAGTGACAATTAAAACGGCAACCGCTTTACTTATAAAACAAATACAAAAAGCCCCAGAGTGAACAGTCACTCTAGGGCTTTACAAAGAATTACTTCAAGGCATCCCATGTTTTTTGGATGTCGTGAGCAACTTCTTTGGCATCTTTACCGCCAGTGTAGTCAACCATTCCTGTCCAGAAAGAACCGGCGCCGATTTTACCAGGCATCAAGTCAGATCCGTCAAAGCGGAAGGTTGTCGCGTAGCGTAAAATCTCGCCTTGTTTTTTCGCCGCTTCACTTGAGTAAACTTCAGGGTTTGCTTTCAAGTGAGCAGAGATAAAGCCAGTTTGCGCCATCCACAACTCATGAGCGATTGGCGAGCGAATGAAATCAATAAACGCACGAGCGCCTTTAGAATCATTAGTCACACTCATCAATGTTCCGGCACCCAATACTGGGTTACCTAAATCTTTAGACGCATAAGATGGGAAGTAGAAGAAATCAGCGTCTAGACCCAGCTTCGTTCCTTCAGGGAAGAAAGCAGGAATAAACGAAGCTTGACGATGTAAGTAACATTTAGGTGGAGACTGGAACAAGCCTTTTGGGCTGTCACGGAAGTCAGTAGACGCTACAGCACCTGCGCCACCATCAACGAACTTGTCATTACGAGCAAACCAACCAAACTCTTCAATGGCACCAACAATACGTGGATCATCAAACTTAATTTCGTTAGTTACCCATTTATCGTAAACCGATGCTGGCTGAGTACGAAGTAGTAAATCTTCAACCCAATCCGTTGCTGGCCAACCTGTAGCCGCACCGGAACCTAAACCGATACACCAAGGCGTACCACCATCAGCAACGATTTGCTTGGTTAAGGCTTTTAGATCTTCCATAGTTTCAGGAACTTCATAGCCTGCGTCTTCAAAGTTCTCTGGTGAGTACCAAACTAGTGACTTCAAATCTGCACGGTAAAAAACACCGTAGAATTCTTTCTGACCTTTTTGATCTTTAAACGTAGCTAGATCAACCCAAGACTGACCTGCTGCGTAATCCTTTTTCACGCCATCTTTTACAGTATCGCTAAGCGGTGTTAAAAAGCCCTTAGCGGCTAAATCTGCTGCCAAACCAGGTTGAGGGAAAACAGAAATATTTGGCGCGCTGCCCGCTTGAGTATCAATAACGATTTGCTGTTCAAAAGAATCAGAACCCGCGTATTTCACTTTAGCGCCAGTGGCTTGTTCAAAGTAAGCAGCAACTCGTTCGAAGTTGGTTTTTTCATCACCAGTCCAAGGACCAAAAATAGAGATGGTTTCACCAGATAGCTTATTCGATTTCAGAGCCTCATAGCTGCTCCAACTAAAACGAGAATCTTCACCAGGCTTAAACAAGAGGTCTGCTGCATGAACAGCATTTGCGGAAAGTGTCAGGGCGACTGCCATAGACAAAAGAGATTTTTTCATCATTGCTCCTTACAGGCCCGCTTGGGAAACCCCTAGCACGCCTTTGTTTTTATTATCGTAGGTCGAAACAAGGTAAACATGTCTTCTATAAGGATTAAGAAGGAATCCGATTATTAACAAACAAAACCCGCGCTTCAAGCACCTCACTCCCTTAATATTGACTTAATTATTTTTTAAATTTAGTAGATCCTTCTAAAAATGCGAATCTTATTTATTCCACCGCATCTGTATAAAAAACCAACAATATAGGGTTTTTATCGTAAATTCAGCAAGTTAATGAACAATTTTCAATCATTAATTGTTCATTTTGTTCTCTATTTTTACTCATTTAGACCGCTTTTTTTAGGCATAAAAAAAGCGTGATCTAGCACGCTTTTCATTCTAACAAACAGGCTTAATACTTTCTTAACCGTTTAACAAAAGTATATTCTAAAAGTAAAATCATATTCTTAGAGCCTAAAACTGGCTTAACTGCGCCTCCGCTTCGCTCAACGAAGGCAAAGAAGGATAGGCACCCAACTTTGTCACAGAATCTGCGCCGCAAGCCGCAGCAAAGCGCACAATATCCACTAGCTGTTGTTGAGATAAAGCCGCTAACGCTGCGCGATCGCCACCTTGTTCTGCCAATTTATAAAGCAAGCCGCCAACAAACGCATCGCCTGCTGCTGTAGTGTCTTTTACCTCAACTTTTGGTGTAATCACTTCACTTACGCCATGAGTCGCCGTATAAAAACGAATCGGGTTGCCACCATCAGTTAATACAAACAAGGTCACGCCCGCAGTAAGAGACTGTTCGATAAGAGCAAATGGATCTTCTGCTAACACAGCCAATTCTTCTAGACTGGCTTTCACTACATCACCACTTTGCATCCAATCAATAACGCGCTTTGTATCCACTTGCCCATTCGGCCAAAGGTTCATACGCAAGTTCACATCAATACTAACGATCCAATTAGCCTTACGAGCCATGCTCACACCGGCCAAGGTGGCTTTGGTAATATCCGCATCGGTCAATGTATTTGAACAGGTATGGAACACACCTTGGCTATCAGCAAACCAGGTTGCATCAAAATCACTTTCGCGGAACAAAATATCCGCAGAAGGGCTACGGTAAAATTCAAAGCTACGCTCGCCAGTTTGATCCAAGCTTACAAACGCCAAGGCTGTTTTGGCTTCCTTGGTCATCAGCATATTGCTCGTATTCACGCCGTAACCATCAAGAGACTCTTTCAAAAAATGACCAAACGCATCGTCACCTACTTGGCCGACAAAATGACTATTGCCTCCTAAGCGGGCCACAGCCACAGCAACGTTTGCTGGCGCACCGCCAGGGAACTTAGTAAAAGATTCAAGCTCTCCTGCTTTGGTTGCTCCATTAGAAAGGAAATCGATCAAGGCTTCGCCGAACGCCATTACTTTTGTTGTCATTATTGTGTTCTCTTTTTGGTTTGCAGACATAATCTGCGCAGATCTAAATAAGGGTAGATGAAAAATTATGCAGGGGAGAAAGCATTAAATCAATTTAATTTATTTAAAGACTGTTCGTATCAAGCCTATATGAGCAATTGGTTCACTGTAAGTTTCTTGCTAGACTCGAAACCTACATAACAATTTTATAATAACTTTTTATAATAACTAACAGACCTCAACCTTCCACTGAGCAAGATAATGACCAACGCAAAATGTATCTATGTTGTAGACGATGACGACGAGATTCGCACCCTGCTCAAAACTTACCTAGAAAAGCATCAATTCACAGTGTTAACCGCTGATTCAGGTGAAGCGTTTTTAGCAAATTTCCGAGCAGAGCAAGAAGTTGATCTGGTGATTTTAGACATCATGCTTCCGGGACAAGATGGCTTTGCAGTTTGTCGTTCCCTACGAACGCAATCACAAGTTCCGGTGATTATGCTAACGGCAAACTCTGACGAAATGGATCGTATCATCGGTTTGGAAATTGGCGCTGATGATTATCTTGCGAAGCCCTTTAACCCGCGAGAGTTACTGGCGAGAATCAAAGCTATTTTGCGCCGTATGGAACACACAGAAGTCATAGAAATTGCACCGGTTGCCCATCGCTTCTATCGTTTTGCGCAATTTACTCTGGATACGCTGTCGCGTGAATTGCACTTTAAAGACGAAAAAGAGTCGTTATCCGGCGCAGATTACAATCTTTTAATGTTGTTCTTAACTCATCCTGGCGCTGTGCTCACTCGCGAACTTATCGCCGAAAATACGCGTGGACGCGATAGCGCTCCGCTGGATCGTTTTATTGATGTGCACGTTAGCCGCTTACGCCAGCGTTTGCGCGAAGATGCCCGCCAGCCACAGTTGATCAAAACCATTCGTGGTCAAGGTTATATATTAACCGCTAGCGTCGAAGCCATTAGTGATGCCCGTTAATACACCGATCAGTAAACGCTCACGAATCAAGCGCTGGTCCCAGTCTCTGACAGGACAAATTCTGATCATTATGGCACTGGGCGTGGCCAGCGCTCAGTTCATTAGTTCATCCATTTGGTTGCGTCAACTCGAATCCGATACCGAAGAAAACGTACGTGAAGTGTCTAAACACATGGCGTTTCGTATTGCCGCCACTGTTAGCTACTTCACTTCTTTGCCAACCAATTATCGCCATATCGTCATTGATCAATTACAAGACATGGGCGGAACACGCTTCTTTGTGACGCTCAATAAAGAAGAAATTCTCATCAACAATATTCCCGACTCGCCGCTCAAAGACATTGTCAAAAACGAGGTTCAGTCGACGCTGATCAAACAGCTAGGCATTCACAACGCCAAGATTGCATTTTCCAGCCCAAGCGATTTGCACGTGATCAACAACCATACTCGCCTTGTGGATTTGCCCGAGCGCTGGGGACATCACAGCTTATTGGTGAAACCTCTTACACCACCGATTATCGTGATTCAAATCCCTATTAATGACAAAGACTGGCTGTATCTTGCCAGCTTGATGCCTGATCCGTACTTTTTGGATGGCACCACGGCACTCAGTGGGGATCGTTTGTTTTCCATGGCGATGTCGGTGATTACCGTGTTGCTGCTGAGCATTCTTATTTTGAGACGCGTAACACGACCACTGGCAACCTTGGCTCGTGCGGCGGAACGTTTTGGGCAAGGCGATTGGCAACCAATAAAAGAAGTCGGCAGTGTCGAAGTACGCAATACAGCCAAAGCTTTTAACGATATGCAGCGCCGCATTCAGCGTTATCTCAACGACCGAGAGAGGCTTTTTGCTTCCATCTCTCACGATTTAAAAACGCCTATCACGCGCTTACGATTACGCGCTGAGATGCTAGACGAAGATGATATCCGCGACGCCATGATCCGCGATTTAGAAGATCTAGATATGTTGCTAAAAGGCGCCTTACAAAGCGTAAAAGAAACCGATATTCATGAAAACCGTGTCGAAGTGAATATTTCAAGAATGCTCAGAGACATGCAATCTACCGCCAACTTACATGGTGTGAAACTGACTGTTGTCGGCGAATTACAACATCCGTTTATTGGTAAACCATTCGCCATAAAACGCTGCCTTGGCAACCTTGTCGATAACGCGTTGTATTATGGAAAAACTGCTATTGTGTACATCGAAGATGATGAAGACGAAGTCTGTATTCGTGTTTGTGACCAAGGCCCAGGTATTCCAATAGATAAAATGGATAAAGTTTTTCAGCCTTACACTCGTCTTACACCCGACCATTCCGGTCATCCTGGCGGCATGGGGTTAGGCTTGAGTATTGCGCGGAATATTGCACGTGCTCATGGTGGTGAAGTCACCTTAAGTAACCATATACAACAAGGCTTAGAAGCCAAACTCTGGCTGCCAAGACATTAATTTTTAGTGAGCTAAAGGGCTCTTTTAAACCCACTATAAAATGAAATAAATCGTCAATTAAAAAGCAAACAAAGGTCATTTCAAAACATCTTTTGCAAGACTTCGTTACAATAGGTTGCTCTACTTTACCCTCCCTTGTCAGATCCTTTGCTAAATTCTATAACTCGAATGTTCGCTTAAGCTGATCTTCAGATAGCGAAGTCGATACAAAAATAACGCAACATCAAAGTCTATAAAATGTCTTTGATTGGATGATATAACAATAACAAAGGTTCCTATCATGAAAAAAATTGCTTTCGGTTTAACCACAGTTGCACTTTCTCTAGCCGCGGCTACGGCTCAGGCTGGTGAAGTAGAAGTTCTACATTGGTGGACATCAGGTGGCGAAGCCGCTGCGATCAATGTACTTAAAGAAGAAATGGTAGACGCTGGCCACACCTGGAAAGACTTCGCAGTCGCTGGTGGCGGTGGTGAATCTGCTATGACCGTTCTAAAATCTCGTGCCATTTCTGGCAACCCACCATCTGCTGCTCAAATCAAAGGCCCAACCATTCAAGAATGGGGTGACCTTGGCTTCCTAACAAATCTTGATGATGTTGCTAAAGCGGGCGAATGGGACGTTATCCTTCCTCAAGTTGTTAGTAACGTAATGAAGTACAACGGCCACTACGTAGCGGCTCCAGTAAACGTTCACCGTGTAAACTGGATGTGGGCTAACCCTGAAGTATTCCGTAAATCAGGCGCGTCTATCCCGACTACTTGGGAACAATTCATTGTTGAAGCGAAAAAGATCAAAGCAGCTGGTTTCACACCACTCGCTCATGGTGGTCAAAACTGGCAAGACGCAACCCTATTCGAAGCAATCGCTTTGGCTAAAGGCGCTAAATTCTACAACAGCGCGTTCATCGGCTTGTCTGACAAAACACTACGTAGCCAAGACATGATCGACGTATTTGATACTTTCAAACAAATGCGCGAATTCGTTGATCCAGGTTTCTCTGGTCGCGATTGGAACATCGCAACGTCTATGGTTATCAATGGTGATGCAGCTATGCAAATCATGGGTGACTGGGCGAAAGGCGAGTTTACAGCTGCAGGCAAAAAAGCAGGCATCGATTACGTTTGTTACCCAGCGCCAGGCACAAGCGGTTCTTTCACTTTCAACATCGACTCTCTAGCAATGTTTAAAGTGGATGGCAAAGACAAACAAGCAGCTCAAAAAGATCTTGCTCGTTTGATTCTTGAACCTAAATTCCAAGAAACATTCAACTTGAATAAAGGCTCTATTCCAGTTCGCTTGAATATGCCTCGCGAGAAATTTGATACTTGTGCACATTCTTCAATGGATGCGTTCCTAGCAAGCTCAACGACTGGCAACCTAGTACCAAGTATGGCTCACGGCATGGCTGTGAACTCTATGGTTCAAGGCGCTATCTTTGACGTCGTGACTAACTTCTTCAATGACGAGTCTATGACGTCTAAAGAAGCGGTAGACAAGCTAGCTCGTGCTGTTAAAGCAAGTATGTAAGATCTAAATCTGCAAAGTCCTAATTTGCAGTAAACATAAGAGGCTGGCCACCTAGCCAGCCTCGTCTTAATACCTCCGAATAGTGAAGCATCAACTATGAATACTAAAGCCGCCAATTCTGGGTCAGGACAGACTCAGTCAGGACGTCCTGCGCGCCTAAGCTTGGCCGATTGGATGCCTAAAATCGTCATGGCACCAACGGTACTGGTTACCTTGGTGTGCATCTACGGCTATATGATTTGGACAGCCGTACTCTCTTTCACTGGTTCTCGCATGTTGCCGTCGTACAATTTTGTCGGCTTCGAACAATACGAGCGCCTATTCAATAACGACCGCTGGATGGTAGCCCTAACCAACCTTGGTATTTTCGGCGGCCTGTTTATTGGTATCTGTTTGTTCCTTGGCGTTACCTTGGCCATTTTCTTGGATCAAAAAATTCGTGCTGAAGGCGCGATCCGTACTATTTATCTTTACCCGATGGCGATTTCCTTCATAGTTACAGGTACCGCTTGGAAATGGTTACTTAACCCAACCAACGGTCTAGAAAAAATGATGGTCGACTTTGGTTTTGTAAACTTCAAATTCGATTGGTTGATTAACCCAGACATGGTTATTTACTGTTTGGTTATCGCGGCTGTTTGGCAAGCATCTGGTTTCGTCATGGCGCTATTTTTAGCTGGCCTGCGTGGGGTTGATGGTGATCTTATCAAAGCGGCACACCTTGATGGCGCAAGCACGTTTACCACTTACCGTCGTATTATTCTACCTTCTTTGAAGCCAGTATTCTTTAGTGCCTTGGTTGTTCTTTCGCACATTGCGATTAAGAGTTTCGACTTGGTCGCGGCTTTGACCAATGGCGGACCGGGTTATGCGTCTGATTTGCCAGCTAACTTCATGTACACCTACACCTTTACTCGTAGCCAAATCGGCTTAGGTTCGGCGTCTGCTATGGTGATGCTCGGCTGTGTGTTGGCGATTTTGGTTCCTTATTTGTACTCTGAATTGCGAGGTAAACGCCATGAGTAACCTTAATTCTACAAGTAAAAAAGCTGTTGGCCGTAAAACGTCTGGCCTAGACAAAGTATTGCGCGTTGCCTTGTACACAGTATTAATCGTCGTTGCAGCGTTTTATCTGATGCCGTTTATTGTCATGTTGATTACATCGCTAAAAGACGTTGAAGAAATTCGTACTGGTACGCTACTTTCTTTGCCTGCTTCCTTGCATTTCGACTCTTGGTCAAAAGCTTGGTCAAGCGCATGTACGGGTAGTAGTTGTGGTGGTATCTCACCTTACTTCATGAACTCGTTTCAAATCGTGTTACCGGCTGTGGCGATTTCTACTCTGGTAGGTGCTATTAACGGTTATGTTATTTCTCTATGGAAATTCCGTGGCAGTGACTTTTTCTTTGCGGCGATGCTAGTTGGCTGTTTCATTCCGTTCCAAGTGATCTTGTTGCCAATGGCGCAAACACTCGGCTGGTTAGGCATCGCCAATACCACCTCTGGTTTGGTCTTCGTGCACGTGGTTTACGGTGTGGCATTTACAACCTTGTTCTTCCGTAATTTCTACCAGTCCATTCCTGGCGAATTGGTAAAAGCGGCTCGCCTAGATGGCGCTGGCTTCTTTACGATTTTCTACCGCATCATTTTGCCCGTTTCTACGCCTATTATCGTGGTAACGGTGATTTGGCAGTTTACGCAGATTTGGAATGACTTCTTATTTGGTGTGGCCTTCTCTGGTTTTGATACTCAGCCAGTAACGGTTGCCTTGAACAACTTGGTAAACACCAGCTTCGGCGGTAAGGAATACAACGTTGATATGGCCGCTGCCATTATCGCAGCTCTACCAACACTGGCGGTTTACGTGTTTGCAGGAAAATACTTCGTCCGTGGCTTAACAGCTGGTGCTGTAAAAGGCTAACAACGCTGCTAAGCAACCTAGCGAACATCGATAAAGACAAAATGCACTCGTGCCTTTTTACCTAACACAGCACGAGTGAACTAAAAAATTCGGAGTAATAACATGGCAAACCTAGTCATTGATAATGTTAAAAAACGCTACGGCGAGACTGAAATTTTAAAAGGCATCAATATTTCTATCAAAGCAGGTGAATTCCTGATTTTGGTTGGGCCATCTGGTTGTGGTAAATCCACGCTAATGAATTCAATTGCGGGTCTTGAAGACGTAACCGAAGGTCGCATTCTCATCGCCGACAAAGACGTGACTTACACTAGCCCAAAAGATCGTGATATCGCGATGGTGTTCCAGTCTTACGCCTTGTATCCAAATATGACCGTAGAACAAAACATCTCTTTCGGTTTGGAAATGCGCAAAGTACCAAAAGCAGAGCGTGACGTTGAAGTACAGCGCGTAGCGGAACTATTACAAATTAGTCATCTACTTGACCGTAAACCAGCGCAATTGTCTGGTGGTCAGCGTCAACGTGTTGCCATGGGTCGTGCCTTAGCGCGTCGCCCTCAGCTTTACTTGTTTGATGAGCCATTGTCTAACTTAGACGCCAAATTACGCGTAGAGATGCGTACAGAGATCAAGAAGCTGCATAAAAAGCTGGGCACAACCATTGTTTATGTAACGCACGATCAGATCGAAGCCATGACCTTGGCAGATCGCATCGCCGTAATGAAAGATGGACAAGTTCAACAGCTTGGTACACCACAAGAAATCTACGACAACCCAGCAAATTTGTTCGTTGCAGGTTTCATGGGTTCTCCAGCAATGAACTTCATTCCAACTAAGGTCGTCGAACAAGATGGCGTCCCTATGTTGGAACTGGCCACCAGCACAACCGTTGCTTTGCCATTCCCAAAACCAGAAGCATTAAAAGACTACATTGGTAAAACCATCCTACTTGGCTTGCGCCCTGAAATGATCACTGAACCTCAGCCGCACAAAGAAGGGCAGCCTTTTGTGACAACGACAGATGTCGAAGTCGAAGTGACTGAACCAATGGGTGCCGACACCATGATTCTGACTCGTGTTAACGATGCCGAGATCAACTGTCGTTCTAACCCAATGTACCCAGCTGACGCAGGTTCCATCATCAAAATGATGTTTGATACCTCCAAAGCAGTTGCTTTTGATAAAGAAACGGGACGACGTCTAGATCTCTAATTATTTATATTGCTAATGGTGTAACCGTTTAAGCAGCCTGCACAGAGTCTATCTCTCTGTCGCAGGCTTTTTTTTGGGAAAAACGTCAAGTTTTTGCACAAATGGTCAAAATTACTGCACAGTCTCTCGAACTTGTCACAAATTTGAGATACATTTTAGAACCGTAATCAAAAAAGCAACTCCATAGTGGCATTTGGTTATCTCGAATCGAAGAACTGCCGACTAATATCATGTAAAGGAATCAAACCATGAATTTTACCAAGCGTTTTATCACGCAACTGGCCATTACTGGTGTCGCATTATCTGTGACTGCGTGTTCTATGATGGGACCGCAAAAACCAGATTGGCAAGAAGACAAAGAATATCGAGTCACTATTTTGCACACTAATGACCATCACGGTCGTTTCTGGCAAAACGGCAATGGCGAATACGGCATGGCCGCTCGTAAAACCTTGATCGACAACATTCGTGAAGAAGTAGCGCTAGACGATGGTAATTCCCTATTGCTATCCGGAGGTGATATCAACACAGGTGTACCAGAATCAGATCTACAAGACGCGGAGCCAGATTTCCGCGGAATGAATATGCTGAAGTACGATGCGATGGCGCTGGGTAACCACGAATTCGACAACCCGCTTTCTGTACTGAAGAAGCAACAAGAATGGGCGGGCTTCCCTTTCCTTTCTGCGAACATTTTAGATGCAAAAACTGGCAAACCTTTGTTTGAAGCCTATAAAATCTTCCAAGTAAATGATCTTAAAATCGCTGTCGTTGGTTTCACTACAGACGATACAGCGAAACTGGGCAACCCTGAGTTCCTAGATGGCATCAAGATCGAATCACCTATTACTGTTGCTAAAAAATTGATCCCTGAACTGCGTAAAAAAGCTGACTTAGTCGTTGCGGTTACTCACATGGGTCACTACCAAGATGGTAACTACGGTGGCAATGCACCTGGCGATGTAACACTAGCACGTACAGTTCCTGGTATTGATGTAATTGTGGGTGGCCATTCTCAAAACCCACTTTTCCAACCTGATGAGCAAAACGGTACGCTGATTCTGCAAGCGCATGAATGGGGTAAATACGTAGGTCGCCTAGACTTTGTCTACAAAAATGGCGCGATTGTTTGGTCTCAATACAAACTTATTCCGGTTAACTTGAAGAAAAAAGTCACTAATGCAGATGGCAAGTCTGAACGTGTTTTCATTGAAGACGAAATCGCCCAAGATCCAACCATGCTTGATATGTTAACGCCGTTCCAAGAAAAAGGTCAGAAAGAGCTTAATATCGAGATTGGCTTCTCTGACACAGACTTCGTTGGTGACCGCGATGTCGTTCGTAACCAAGAAACCAACTTAGGTAACTTGATTGCTCTAGCAATGAAGCAAAAAGTGAATGCGGATATCGGCGTCATGAACTCTGGTGGTATCCGTGACAACTTAGAAAAAGGTGTTGTTACTTATAAAAGCGTTTTGAAAGTTCAGCCTTTCGGCAACATGGTGTCGTATGTTGATTTCACTGCCAATGAGCTAACAGATTACCTTTCTGCAGCAGCAGCGAAACAAGCGGGAACTGGTGCATTTGCTCAATTCAGCGGTGTATCTTTGACACTTAAAGATGGCAAAGCGACTAACATCATGGTCAACGGTAAAGCGCTGGACGTTAGCAAAACTTACCGCATCGCGATGAACAACTACTCTGCTTCAGGTGGTGATGGTTACCCTAAAATCGTTGATCATCCAAACTACGTTAACTCAGGTTATGTAGATGCAGACGTTCTAGTGGAATACATTCAGAAGAACTCACCACTTGATGGCGCTAAATTTGCTCCAACAGGTGCCGTTAAGCGTTAATACCATTGATTTTTCACTAAAGTAACCAAGTAATTGGCTACTACTAAAAAGCCTCAATAGACAACAACCTATTGGGGCTTTTTCATGAATAAAATTCGCAGTGAATATTACTTCCCAGTAATGCTTATCTTTTATAAGTCAAAGACCAGGTCAAAGGCGTCGGTAGCTTTTCAGATTCTAATTTAACGGTGAACAGCAGCTCGTTCTCGCCAACTTGTTTCCAAGTATTAGTGCGCTTGCCTCGCTCAGATTCAAGCACTACAACCACTGCATCGCTAGTTTGCTGATACGTGCCAGAGATCTCAACGCCTTCTTCGTCTTTCTTGATCACTTCGCCATTAGCAGTAAGCGGTATGGTATCGGCTTTAGCATCGTCACACTGGAACTGGAACTGTGTGGCTTGCCAATCCAATAACCATTGCTGACAAATTTGCGTTTGCTTTTTCAACACAGGTCGCGCCAAAGCACGAATAAAAAAGTTCATCTCTTGCGCCACGTTTTCAACCGCCACGTCTAACTTGGCCTGAGTGCTATCTGCATCTTGCAACATCCACTTACCTGCTAAAACATCGCCTGATGCTTGCGCGCCAGAACTAAACACCATAGCGGCAACGATTCCAACACCAATCAGTTTCTTCACCTTGCTTCTCCTTATTTTTATTGTGAATAGATAATGGCAAAGAAGCACAATATTGTAAGGCGCAAAAACGCGCACAATGACTGACATTTAACGCCATTCTTGCTATTAAGCGTTTTGGTACTGCAATGGAAACGTGATATCGCCAGAGAGATATTGAGTTGCTGTGTCGGCTTTTACAGGTTTAGAGAAGAAATAACCCTGATATTTCGCGCAGCCCATGTTTTCTAGAATATCTTTTTCTACCTCATGCTCTACGCCTTCAGCGAGTACTGACAAGTTCATGTGAGTCGCCATAGACACGATTGTATTAATGATGACATGACTCTGTGGATCACTAGTCAGATCTCGCACAAACGACTGATCAATTTTTAGCTGGTTAATAGGGAAATGCTGTAAATAACGCAGCGACGAATACCCAGTTCCAAAGTCATCGATAGAAAAACGAATATTATGCTCTTTGAGTCGCCACATTTTTTCAGCAACAGAAGCAATATTTTCGACCAACATACCTTCGGTGATTTCTAAATCGAGCAAGCTTGAATCAACTTGAGTCCGGCCGATCACATCGCAGACGCTTTCAACAAAGCTCTCCTTAGCAAACTGATACGGACTGATGTTTATCGCCACGCCTTTAAAAGTCGGCGGAAGGCCAATATCTTGCCACGCCTTTAATTGCTGACAGACATTTTCTAGAACCCAGTTTCCGACGTCGTAAATTAAACCAATTTCTTCCGCTATTGGGATAAAACGATTTGGTGGCACTAATCCTAGCTCTTCATTACTCCAGCGAATGAGCGCTTCAAAGCCTATCAATTGGCCATGCTCATTCACTTGAGGCTGATAAACTAAATAAAACTCATCGTTGCTAATCGCACGGTGTAGAGCTTTTTCTAACGCAGCTCGCTCGGCAACTTGCTGCTGCATTTCTTGTCGATAAAAACGGTATGCATTACGGCCGCTTTCTTTCGCTTCGTACATGGCAGTATCAGCTTGACGTAATATCTGCGCATCATTCGCACCATCAAAAGGAAACAAGCTAATACCAATACTCGCAGAGATAAATAAATCCGTTTGCTCTAAACGAAACACCTGGCATAGCTGTGACAGCAAGGTTTCTGCCAGTAAAGTGACTCTGCTTTGAGCTTCTTCGCCGTTACCTCCCAATACAGGAATCAATAACACAAATTCATCACCGCCCATGCGGACCGCAATATCAGCTTGTGACAAACAGGCTAGAATACGTTTTGAGGCTTCCACCAAAAGCGCATCACCAACGTGATGTCCCATGGAATCATTGATATTTTTAAAGCGATCCAAATCGATAAACAACAAACCACCAATATGGCCATTATTCTGTGCGGTGGTGATGACTTTTTCGATGTTCTGATTTAAAAATCGTCGATTAGGCAAATTGGTCAAAGCATCATAATAGGCCAAAAACTTAACTTGCTCTTGGTCTAATTTACGTTGCGTAATATCCCGAAAAGACGCCAAAAAATGCGCTTCATGGTCCAAAGTAATGATGTTCCCACACACCTCAACCGGAAAACTTACACCACTACTGCGACGATACTGCGCTTCGAATATTTTAGGGTCGCCCTGTGAATTATTCGTCCACTCTCTAAGTAAACTAGGTGTTTGCTCAGGATCAATTTCTTGAATGGTTAGCGTTAATAAAGTGGGCTTATCATAAGCTAATAAACGGCACGTCTCGCTGTTACAATCTAATATCTGGCCTTTCAAGTTCGTCAGCAACATACACTCACTGGACTGATGCAAAACCGCTTTAAAGTACGCCTCACTTTTTGCCAGCTCAGTTTCGACCTTCTTCCGTTTATGCCAAAGCGCTGTAATAGTGCGCGCTAAAATTCCTAATTCGTCTTCTCGAGCCGTTTGTTTAAATTTCAACTGGGCGGGATCATTATCTTCTCTTTCTAACTGGCCCAATTGATCAATTAGTCGTGATAGTGGATGCGATATCTGCACATAAAACAGCATAAACATCGCTGCACCTAGCAAAAAAGCCGACATTAGGGACGTAGTGATTAAACGAATATTTCGACGGATAAAACCATTGGTTACCGTACCACTGTCAATGGCTACCATAAGAGTTCCAACAGACAAATGGTTGTTACGCATTAACGGCAAACTAAAATGTTGTGGCAAGCCGCTAAACACCTTTTCAGATAACCAACGTAACGACAAAGGTTCTAAAGAACGATACGAGCTTGCTAATTCAGTACCTAAATCGTCTTCCAAGCGCGCCTTATAAAAACTATTTGAACGCATTAAGCCTGTCAGTACTTTTTTAGCTAGCTCTTCATCTAAAGAATATGCCGCTTCCGTCGCGGCATTTTCGACAATATGTAAGGTCGACATGACTTGATTCTGGATAGTGGCTTTTTCATCCTGCCAATCAATAACAATTTGAAAAGTACTCATCGACAGACTAAGCAACAATATCAGCACTAATGCCCATTTAGCTTGTTTGTAAGATAGACGCTTGTGCAGTGGTAGCATAATCCCTCGCGGTGTATAGGCTGCTAATTAGGCAAGGAAGAAAATCCATATCGCTTGAATATTTCATCCCTTTTGCCGTTTTCATCCAACTCTTTCAAACCCTTATTTAATACATCACGCCATTTTTCAGCATCTGGATATTTTTTACTAAAACAGCCAGAGTAATAATCCAGTCCCAACTCAGCAACATCATAAAAACTAAGCTGATCTATTACACCCATGCGCTGGGCTGCAAAAATAGCACTGTCGCGTTCTGTCATGAAAATATCTTGGTTGCGTCGCAACACCAGATTAATCCCCTGATCCAATCCAGAGACTGAAGAATAAGGTATTTTTGCGCTGTCCAAGATATCGGTCTGAGACCAACCATTTACGGCAGATACATGGAATTTTTTTAAAACAGCCAAGGTCGAAACATCATCATCCAAGAAAGAACGACGAGTCACAAAGGCATTAGCAGAATCACTGAGAGGTGTTGAGAAAAAAGCGAATTTTTCGCGTATAGGGAGCGGTCTACAAGACACTGCGCCCAATATTAAACCCTCCTCAACGTCACGCATAATACGCTTCCAAGGTGTTAACTCAATTCGTACCGTAACGCCTTGTGTTGCATAAGCTGCGCGCAACACATCCACATCAAAACCATATACAGCCTCCACTTTCCCAAAATCTGATGGCGGTGGTAATTCAGCAGAATCAATAATATGAGGCGGTAAATGTATAGTATGTAAAACAATTTCTTCGGCATAAATAGATGTGGCAGGCATTAACAAACAGCCCAAAGTACAAGAGATTAAAAAATGATTAGCTCCTTTCATTAAACTCTATTCTCCTCTCTACTCTAGGGAAAGTTAGGCTGTCACAGCCTATTTTTTTATCGTTCAAATATGCAGCAGAATACAAAGTGACTCAAGCTTTATACATCGTCCAGCTTGCTTCGTTGCAAATTGTTACATTGCAAAAAACTAACCACCAAGCCATATAACAGACAAAAAAAATCTAGCCGACGCTAGATTTTAGAAAACCGGAATATACGAGTCTCGATTTTTATTTATCGAACTCTTCTTTGTCCGTTCTTATTTATCAACTTTTATTTGTCGAACAAGGCCGCACGCTGTGCTTCCATAATTTCTGCAATGCCTTTACGAGCCACTGCCAACATGCCCATCATATGCTCGTCGCTGAATGCTTCGCCTTCTGCTGTACCTTGGATCTCAATGAAGCCACCTTTGTCGTTCATGATGACGTTCATGTCCGTTTCGGCATTAGAATCTTCTGGGTAATCCAAATCCAATACTGGAACGCCTTTGTAGACACCCACAGATATCGCAGCAATTTGTGACACGATTGGATTCTCTTTTACTTTTTTGTTCTCAACCAATACACGCATAGCATCAGCCAAAGCAACAAAGCCACCAGTGATAGACGCTGTACGTGTACCGCCGTCGGCTTGAATCACGTCACAGTCAATCGTGATCGTGTTTTCACCCAATTTCTTAAGATCCACCGCCGCACGCAAAGAACGACCAATCAAACGCTGAATCTCAACCGTACGGCCACCTTGCTTACCGCGAGCCGCTTCACGATCCATACGGCTGTGTGTAGAACGAGGCAACATACCGTATTCCGCTGTGATCCAACCTTGGCCCTTGCCTTTCAAAAAACGCGGCACACCAGAAACCACAGTCGCAGTACAAATAACTTTCGTGTCGCCACATTCGATCAGCACCGAGCCTTCGGCATGTTTGGTAAAATTACGTGTGATTTTAAGTGGACGTAATTGATCTGCTTCTCTTCCGCTTGGACGCATACTTGCTCTCTCTGTCGATAAACCATCATAAAGGCGCAATTATAACGAACCCACACAAAATTGCGCCCCCAGCGATGGGAAAACATGACATTTAGCAAACCTGTCGAACACAGCCTCATTAGGCTACAATATCGCCTCTATTTTTAACAAAGTATTGGCACGCACGGTAATCGTGCAAAGGTCTCTCTATTAATTTTTTACTTAGGTACTCAAGATGACAGCAAGCATGACAGCCTTCTCTCGCCAAGAAGCCGTATACGATTGGGGAACCATCAGCTGGGAAGTTCGCTCGGTGAATCAGCGCTACCTAGAACCTAGCTTTCGTCTACCAGAAAACTTCCGCGAGCTTGAGTTTGCTTTTCGTGACGTGCTGCGCAAAAAAATAAACCGCGGCAAACTGGAATGCCAACTGCGTTTTCAAGGCGTAGACAAAGCGGCTACCAACTTAACCATTAATCCAAGCAATGCCCAAGCCTTGGCAAACGCCATCGAAACACTAAGCACTTGGTTTAAAGATCTAGATCCTGCCAATCCACTCGACATTCTCAAATGGCCAGGCATTCTGAGTGACGAAGGCAGCGACTTTGAAATGATGAAAAAAGCCGTCGTAGAGCTCTTTAATAAATCTGTCGACGAAATGATCCAAGTTCGTCTACGCGAAGGTGCGCAGCTGAAAGAAATTATCGAACAACGCTTAGACGCCATCGATGCTATCATCATAGAAGTACAGGCCAAACTGCCAGAGATCATCGCTGCGCAAAAGCAAAACTTACTGGATAAACTTGAAGCCGCCAAAGTCGACCTAGACCCAATGCGCGTCGAAGCGGAAATCGTCCTACTGGCCCAAAAAGCCGACGTGGCCGAAGAACTGGATCGCCTAGCGACGCACACCAAAGAAGTCCGCCGACAGCTACAACAAAAAGGCCCCATCGGCCGCCGTCTCGACTTCTTAATGCAAGAACTCAACCGTGAAGCCAACACGCTTTCATCTAAATCCATCGTCGTGGAAACCACACAAAGCGCCGTGGAATTGAAAGTTCTGATTGAACAAATGAGAGAACAGATACAGAATATTGAATAATTATTATAGCTGTATTTTATTATATTTTTATTTTTTAAAATCAATAAATTAAACTAAATATTAGTCCATACCTGTATTCTACAAACCACCTTTAACCACCACCATATGGTGGTTAATTTGGTGGTTGTGATAGAATCAGTAGAAAGCTGAGTGGTGGGTAAAAAATACCTACCCATATCACGCATTACTGTAGGTGGGCTATGGCTAAGTTAACTGTTAAGAAAGTAGAAGCGCTGATCAAAGCTGGTGGCGATAAAACGAAGCGCCATGCTGACGGCGAGGGTTTGTACCTTGTTGTCCCTGCTTCAGGCACTGCAAGTTGGATGCTTCGTTTTACAGTAAATACTAAACGTCGTGAGATGACGCTAGGTAAGGTACAAGACCTTTCTTTATCCAACGCTCGCCTAGAAGCTGCTACAAAGATGAAACAGGTAAGAGAGGGTTATGATCCTCTCTTACAACGGAAACGCGCTGAACAAGAAAATATTAAAACGGTTAATGACCTCTTTGAAGACTGGTATCCAACCTTAGTTAAACGCCTTAAACATCCTCATATCCCTAAACGGGTTTACACCAAAGACATTGCTCCTCATATCGGCGACCTACGTTTAGATCAAATTACTGCTCGTGATATCAGAACCACAATTAACGCTATTAACGAGTCTGGTCGCCCCACCATTGCCAATGATGCACTAGGACACTGTAAACAGCTTTTTAACCACGGTATTAAACTTGACCTTATCCAAGGTAACCCCGCATCAGCCTTTACCATAAGAGACGCTGGTGGCATTGAACAAAGTAAAGACAGAACCCTCACAGAAGCGGAATTAAAACAATTCTTTGATACTGCAAGAGAACATAGCACGAGCTTTACTCGCGACAATTACTTAGCCTGTGCATTGTTAGTTTGTTTGGGAGTTCGTAAATCTGAATTGTGTGAAGCAAAATGGGAGGAGTTTGAGCTAGAGAAAGGCTTATGGCACCTACCAAAAGAACGTAGCAAAACCAATGTTGGCTTTACCATTCCATTAGCACCAGAAGTATTGGAGTGGCTTAATGAGCTGAAGATAAGAGGCTTTGGCTCTGATTACGTGCTGCCTAGCCGTAGAAGTAGCAAAAACCTACATATGGGCTCAGACACGCTTAACAGAGCTATTACCAAGCTATTTGGACATGAGGCAGGCAAAAAGAAACAACCGCCTAATTTGATGGGTGATATGCTGCACTTTACAGTACATGACTTACGCCGTACTTGCCGTACGCTACTAGCAAAACAAGGCACCCCCGGTCATGTGGCCGAGAGGTGCTTGAATCATAAGCTGAAGGGCGTTGAAGGTATTTATGATAAGTATGACTACTTTGAAGAGCGGAGAGAGGCCCTCAAGTCGTTATCCAAGCATCTACATCTAATTATCAATCAATAAACTTAAATATAGTGAGGAATCGACATATGTCATATAAAAGTGAGTTCGGTGCAGGCTTCGATTTAGGTTTTGATTTATACAACTACCCATATCTAAAAGACAATAGTTGGCATAACAATGTCAGTCCAAGTTTTTACTTTAACGTTGGCTCTCAGTACTACGTTCTATGGGTTGATTATGCCGATCGCGCACGGCGTGAAGACACAAACCCTCGATATTTAATTCAAAAGGCCATAAACGAGGGTGACGAAAAACACCCTGAAGTTTATGCATCTGGTGGAGATATCATTTTTGAAAGCGAACTAGTTGTAGATCTTAATCAATTTCTCAATAGCTTAAGTGATTCTCATGACCATACCAGTTAACTAAGACGTTCTGCTCACCTTAGTTAAGCAACTCCAACACAACTCTACCTATTTGCTGTGCCAAATACGGTGGCACAGCATTCCCCACCTGTACATACTGCTGAGTTCTATTGCCTTCAAAAAGATAATTATCAGGAAACGTCTGTAAGCGTGCCGCTTCTCTAACTGTTAAGCTGCGACATTGTTTCGGGTCATAGTGGATAAAGTAATGCCCATCCTTTGAAATATGACTCGTCACAGTAGTCGCACACTTATTTGCTGCTTGGGTACGAAAGCGATCCGCATGAGCACCTGTATCCCAATTTCCATGATCAGGAGCTAGCTCTACCGGGAAATCTCTCGCTTTAGGCGATGTGCCGCCACTTAACTTGGTAAACGCAGCACTGAAAGCATATCGTAGTAAATCAGATGCCATATGGCCACGCGTCGCGTGGTTCAACACACAACCAGGATGATTTTCTAAGTACCAGTTTTCTAAATATGGTGGCATACATCGAGCCACTTCCACTAATAAGCTACTTTGACGCTCTAACCCTAAGATAGGCTCAAGGTTTAATTTATCTACAGCTTCATTATCAAATTGTTTTTTCAACAGAAGTTTTAGTTTTTTAGCATTTGCTAACACTTCTCTTTCCCAGCTTTGTTGGAAGTCTTTCTGTTTAGAGAATCCGCTTCGGAGTGGCGGTAAATCTGATAATACTTGCTCAACAGTTACTGTCTGTGTTGTTGGACGAATTATACTTGGTATACGAGTTATATCTTGTCGTACTCCCAATAAAATTACGCGATGTCTAGCCTGTGGCACCCCATAATTCTCTGAGCGAATAAGAAAGTCTGAAGAGTCTAAGTATTTTGGATCTTTGAGGTCACTTGCCTGAACAACAAGTGAGAAAATATTGTATTTAAAATGATCTGGAAATCCGGTTACTCGACCTGGATCTCTCAAGTCTTCCAATATCTGAGGAAATATAGCTTCGCCATTAATTTTAGCCGATAAAATGCCACGAACGTTCTCCATAACAAACACATCAGGTTGTGCTATAGACAATACTTTTAAGTATTCTTTGTATAGAAAATTTCTATGATCATCTTCTGCTTTATAGCCTTTGATTCCAGCGTTACGCGAACGTCCGGCGAGTGAGTAGGCTTGGCAAGGCGGTCCGCCGATGACTACTTTTGGTCCTTGGTGAAGAGCTACTAACTCACGTATTCGTTCGTGAATTAGTTCGTTGTCTTCACCAAGAGCTCTAGGTTCCTGCAATGTTTCAGCGATTGCTTCCTGAGTTTGCTTTGGATACAAACTAAAAATTTCATCACGGGTTAATTCACCACGAACATATTTAAAATAGCTATCTAACCCACCATCCAGCGCTTTAATTTTTCGATAAAATGCTCGTGTAGTTAATGTTTTATGCGCAGAGGGCTCTTTCTCGACCGAAACGCCAATCTTGAATGGATTATAGCCATTTTCGTCTGTAACTGACGACATCCCTTCACCAAGCCCACCAGGGCCAGAAAAGAGATCTATTACAAGTACTTCACCAGTTTCCATTACTCTACCACTGTCGAAAAATTGCCTGGCAATCATACCAGGCTTAAGCTGTCGAGCAATAGATTTATCTAATTTCTTTAGATTACTCCTCAACTGCTCTTACTTGTTTTCAGTTACTCAAGTCGCCATGAAAAAAATTCTATTTGTAACCTATAAATTGAAAAATTTCCTTGGAGGCGGTACTTTAATAAATGCTCTTACACAGATCTATAAGACAATTTCCTTGAGGGGAGACTTGGTTACTTAACAGCTTATTAAAGTGCCAAACTTTCGACCATACCACCTCAACAAGTCAATTTTACCAATTAATCTAAAATAGCTTAGAAATTGAGCGCTGCTTTTGTACTCGCTGAAGCCATGAATTCTTTTAACTCTGATGATCTTTTTACTGCCACCCACAACTCTTCCTTTTTAGAATACTCTCCATAATCGTCACTTAAAGAGTATTTTTTAATAAGTTCATTCATAAGGAATAGTAGCTCTTTTAGATACTCTATGAGTCCATCACTTAAGCATTCCTGTTTCCATATTTTTTGTAAAAGCAATGTGCCATTATTAGTAGTATTAGACCACTTGTAAATAGCAGATATAGCATATGGTACGGCCGCTGAACGAAGCTGCCCAATAGCATTCTTTCCTTGGCCATACACTTCTTCCATAGTCCTAAATAGTATTATTTTGGCTATAAGTTGTTCATAGAATTCACGGTTTATATCTATACCGTCACCCTGTTCTGGCTCAATATCTTCAATAAACATGCGAAAAATTTTCTCTCCACCTTTTTTAACGAGATGTGGTGCATCTCCCCATGCACAATAATATTTGGCGAGAAGCTCTTTAGTGAAGCGTTTTTTAGGAGGAAAATCATTCTTTAACTTCTGGCCATTTGTACTTTTCCTAACTTGAGTATTGAAGTCACCTTTTGCTCGCTCAAAAAACCACTTCTTTCCTGATGGGGACAGGACACTTTCGCTGAGTGATTTTAACTTTACTAATTTAGGACTACGAGATCGAAGGTCTACTTTAGACACTCTAGATTGACTATTTGAAAACTCACTTATTTTAGTAATCAGATCGTCTAAATCCTTAGATTTACTAGTCTTGGCGATGTTAATCTTAGCCACTACTTTTACATTACTAATATCCAACCCTTCTTTACTAGAAAAATAAATAGAAGCCGTAGTCTGGCCACCATTTACAATTTGAAAGTCGTCTAGGCTTTCTAGATATAGTGATTTTTTGTAGTAAGAAGTTTTTGCTTCTGTAGCAGTGATAGTTAAACCATTATTAAAGGCAATAAACTTCTCTGGATCATCTTTAATAGTTTTCTTAATCCCCTTGTTAACACCTTTGAACTGTAAAAATGAACGAACATTCTTTTCCAATAGCTGACTTGAATATCTTTTATAAAGATTAGCCAAAATAGGTGCATCTAAAACACATAAGTAGGATTCAAAATCCTCTTCATCAGCTGCTTTAATAACTTCAATATTTTTGCCAATTATATCTTTAAAAATGACTTTAAGTGGCTCAGCTCTACCTTGTGAGGCATATATATTCGCCAAATAATTTAGATCAACAACTCTTCTGATAAAAAGAAGTTCTTTTGATTGAGCTTCTTTTCCTGAAACTCTATATGAGAAACTTTTATTTTCATCTTTATAATTAATAGTACGTAACTGAGGCTCTTCTCCCCTAAAAGAAACAGTAGCAGATAAAGTTATCAAAAATATTTCAACAACATCAAATTGAGTCAATCCGTCTTCGCTTCCTAATTTAGCAACTAGTGTCTTAATAGGCTCAGATTCTTGGACGTTTTCAAGATTTTTTTTAATTGCAGACGAAACTAATCGAATAGCTCTCTTAAACTGTTCTTCATAGTTATTTCGTTGAGATACATAGAAATCATCATTGCTTTCTGATAAGTAACTATCATCAACTATAAATATTTGTAAGCGCTCGCCAGTGCTATTAACCGTATACCCATTGATTTTGATTTTATCGTCATTCGAAAGATAATAAGTATGATTAATATCTTCTGAGTCAACCACCTTAACCTCTAATAACAATGGCATAACTTCATCAATCAACAAATATTGTTGTAAAAAACCGTCATCATCTTTGCTAGAGTTTAATAGGTCTTCTCTAGTATTTAATACTGTGCCTAATTCCACCTAATAGTTCTCCTGTGAAACTCTAAACTCTTGTAATTCTCTGACATCTAAACTGTATTTAACTGTCGAAATGGCCTTATGTAACCCAGAGGATTTAATTTTGGGGAAGTAATCAACATCACAATCGAAGGTTTCTGTCACCTTTCTAGAAAACAAAAATTTTGAATACTTTGACAGACATTCCTCATTAAGACTTTCCTTTTCTAAAGCAGATAAAAGTATAGTGATATCTCCACTTTTCTTATTTATATGCTCCTTAATTTTCATAAATAAATCTTTGAGCGATAAGCCATGTTCCGACTCTATAACAGAGATGACTTCTAAATTGAGAGGTTTTTCATCAACATTATCGAGTTGGTATTCACTAGATATTTTTATCATCCAAGAATTTAATGGCTTGGTCTTTACTTCAATTGAGGAGCTGGAAAACTCAAAATCATGTGATGCACCAAGAGGTCCTACCCACGACTTTAAAATATTATCGATCGGAACACTTGAACATGCATCTTGAATTAATTTTAGTAAATAACTCAATTCCCCCCAAAGCCCTATTACTCTCTCATTGCTCAGCTTTTTATCTAAAGTTTTTGTAAAAAATGTACTCCACTTTAAATAGCAAGTTATGAAGTTTTTAGATGCTTCCTCTGCGTTGACAGTGTTTTTTATTGAATAAATTAAAGAAATAATTAGGTCATCGAACAATGATGTAAAGTCTGAGTCTAATAATTTAATTTGGAGATAATGCCCTTGTTTGACAAAAAACAACTCCAAGTTATCGTTATTTAGAGCATCAAATTTAGGAGTAAATGAGGAAGGAAGATAAATCAATATCGCATGACTCGATTTTTCGTCAACAGCCAAAAAAACCTCTAACGGCCCACTAGACTCAAATCTGATTGTACTTAAACCAGAATCAATCTCTTGAGATTCTAATAGCTTCCATTTATCACTTAACTCCATCATATCTCCGCATCTGTTGGTAATAAGTCATCCGAAGCTTCATCTTGATCTTCATCTGATATTTCTAGATCATAATCACCTTTAACATACTCTCCACAAGGGTCTAGCTTTCTTGATATTGGAGGGAAACCCATTGCCATACCGACCAATGGTTCATTAAGTAATTGGCCTCTTTCTTTCAATAGATTTTGAATATTAGTGTCTATGTTGCCAGGAACTTGATTGAAAACGTAGTAGGGATCAAATAAATAAAATATAAGCACACCTTGGTTTTGAGTTAGCTTTTCTCGATATATTCTTTCCGGTTTGGTTTTTAGTTGAGCTTTTATTAGAGCCTCTGCTTCGCTTATATTTGGTTCAGATTTTAAAATTTCAGAAACTTTTTGAGTGATAAATTCTTTTTCAGCTAAAAGTATTTGGTCCTTTTCAAGTGCAACCGTCATATCTTTTCCTCCGCTCATTATATTCGCAGATGAACCAGTAGGTTTAAAGATCTGATCTTTTATGAACTCATCATAAAAATGATTTCCTTTTTCTTGAGCGGGCCCACGTCGAATTGCTAATTGAACATCATTAGGTAAGCCTGTTTCATCAGAGGTGAGTATTCCTAAACCACTATCTTTAGTAGCTGTACCTGTCAGTTTAATTGCTATAGTCCAAGATGTTAGTAAGTTTTTTTCAACACATTTATTTACATATTGTTTTATTAGGTTATTTCTAGCCTCATCAAAATTGTTATTTGATTCAATAATTTTAATGAGTTCTTTAGATGATACTGTGATAGCAAGTAATGAATCTATTTTTTTTGCAGCAGAAAACAAAGGTGAAACTATCGTTTTAAAATCTGCCCATACGTTACTAATTTTTTCTTTAGAAATATCAAGCTCTGTTGTCATTACTAGAGAGTCTTGGTACGACCACTTTATGCTTGTAGTGTTTTTCAAAATAGTTGGACGAGTAATTTTTAAAACTCCAGGATGCTTTCTAACCCTTAATTCAAATTCTCTTGGCGTAGCTCCCTTTTGATCCATCTTTTTGAATTCTTCTTTTAACTCATCTATACATAGGGATGTTGAATCATATTTAGAAATTAAATCCCTAGATGTAAACAATTTACAGCAATCTAAATAACCCGGCCGATAACCAAACCATCGGCCCATTTGCAAAAGAGAGTCAGAATAGTTTGTCGAACGTACAAAATAGCTAACTGTTAAGCCTTCAAGAGTAAAGCCCCTAGATAATCTATTCCCCCCAATAGCGATAACTTTGCGAGGTTTTTCATCTTGGTATTTAAGCTCATTTCCTGTAGTGCTGTTTAGCGCCAGAACCTCAATATTTGACACTGCATCCACTAATAAAGGACTTATAGAATTAAAGGTGACAGGCTGCATGTAGTCATCGACATAATTTTTTGGCAAGTAGCTATGAATAGATCCGACAATTTCAGCGTAATAATCAGACCAAACTTTTTCAAATTTTCGATAGATCGAATTTTCCCCATTTGGCTTATCCATTTTCAAGCTAGTATTGATATAGCTATAAAAGTCATTAATCAATTTACTAGATTTATTTTGCCATGAAGTGAATCTTGAAATATGTACAAGCATAGTATTATGGGGTTGATATACTTTAGAGAGAATAAGGTCTTTTCGCCTGGTTTCTCTGACTGCAATGCCAAGAACAAAGCACATTACAGCATCTTTAATACTGTTAGGTAAATCAATTGGGAAATTATCGACAGATTTTGAAGCTCGAGTGCCTTTTTTGTATTCACCAAATGAAGTGAAGTTTAAATAGTTACCAAACTTGCCTACTTTACTTTCCCAGTCTTGTTTATTATCAAACCGTTCGACACCAATTATTTTATCACCATCTTCCATTACTCGACTTGGAAAATCATCTGTATAGTCATCAATATCAAATACAATCGGAAGTTTTTGGCAGTGCTGTAATGTTTCAAAAACCCGATGTGCCCCGATATAATTGGTAGGCGTATCTAACAGAAATATAAAGTCATCAGGAAATAGATTATCAACTGGGTCAAATAAGGATTCTGTTATCATTTTATTTGACTTATCAAGAATACTCCACTTTTCTTCTGATGCTGTATTTCTATCCTGAATGACATTAGCGAATGGAGTGGCTGTGTACCCCAAATAAGACTTTTTATGAAAGATACCTAATATAGATCTAATATGACCATTAATTTTAGATGCATAGTTTTGACCTTTATAGCCTTCATTGTTAAGCGAAGCATTGTCTGCTTCATCATCAATAATCAATAAAGGTAGGCTGTGTTTTGCTGTACCTTTAGGCAAGTTGTCTTTTAACCAAAGTAAGATGTTTTTCAATATGCTGACGTTTTTTTTACAAACCATGATATTAGTTTGATTTAATGAGAAGTTAGCATCAGCTAAAGGTCTATTAAAATCAGCCTCTTCAGAGGTAATTGAAACAACTTGGAAAACACTTTCATCACCTTGATGTCCAAAAGCTTGTCTAAGGCCAACACCTTTACCATCTCCAATTATGTCTGTGTCTATCCGAGCTTGCGTTTGTGACCTGAGGTCATCCATGATTCCAGATAAAACTATAATCAGCTTATAACCAGAATCTAGTGCTCTATTGATTACAGCATTAAAATTACCTGTTTTACCTGACTGTACATCACCATCGACAAGCCCTTTAATAAAAGTAGGAGATTGACTCTTAGGGTCTGCCAATTTACTTAAAATTTTAAAGCTAGAGTTTTTAATTTCTTCTACTACTGATTCTGCACGCCCTTTTCCACGTAAATACTCTAAGTACCTTTCAGTGTAATTCCATGTGATTTCATTCTCTCGAGAATCATTTAACCAAGTTGATTTATTCTTTGATAAAAGGTTGGGAGCTTTAATTGTTGTTACATGATTTGATTGAACTTCTTTTCTAACAACTTCAAAGTAACTCTCAAAGGTTTCTCTATCTATATTCGGCCAATTTAAATGCTCAGCAACGATTGCTAAACTATAAAATATTTCATCTTTTAATCCTGAACGTACGGCGTCTAAAGATTCAAAACTCGATGTTTTTAAGTGCTCTTTAATTTTATCTTTTATCGCATCTTGGTATTTAAAACGATAGCTATCCATATCTGTTACTCCAGTATATCAAGAATATAAGCAGGTAACGTAATTAGGTCTATTCCTAGCTCATTGATAATATTTTTCTTAATAAATTCATTGCTATAACCATGTTTCTTTAGATTCAAAATGGCTTCAACAAAATTAGTACTTTTAGTTTCTTCGCATTTATAAAAAGGTACGTCTTCATGTGTATCTCTAATTTTATTTATAGTGGTATTAATCATTCTAACTAATAAATTCAACTGAATTTTTTGTTTTGAGTCACATGACTCTACCAAATCATTCAGTAATGGAAATTCATAATTCATCTCTAGCAACGGACCTTTATTAGAATGAATTTTTCGAAGAAACTTAGCTTCTTTATTACTTGAGTTATGATCAAATTTTTTTATACCCCTATTATAAAATTCCTTTTCAGCTTCAGCTGTTAGCTCTTCAACATATCCTTTAAAAGCTTTAATTAAGTCATGAGGGATCATAACTTGAGATTTAGCTACATTTAAGTGGAGTAAATGATCCGCTTTATTTCCAATATCAACTCTTAACCTAGCCAGTTGGATTCTGGGAGCCTTTCTGATTAAGCCATTCCAACCACCATAAATTATCAATCGATTTGCGCGATAGATATATACACCTTCCATATCTAACAAGCTTTTATTAGGTGTTGTCCAAGCATTATCTGGTTGTTGTGATTCTTTAATACTGGATGAGGGTAAAATAAACCCTTCTAATTTTATATTGTCGTCACCAAAATCTTTCTGCCTAAACTCAATTTTTCTAAGGCTTTGTTTACTTTCAGGAAATGGGTTAAACGACCTAATATGGGAGTTATTAACTCTAATAGTTAATGGATCTTCAGTGTTTGCTAAAAACCTATGGAAAACGATCCCCAAATGCTCTGTGGTATTTTGAACGATTTCTCGATGTAATGCCTTTTTCCTATTGTGCTCTTTAAGATATTTTTCAAACTTATAAAGGCCTGACCATATAACTATCGTATTTGGAGAAAACTCTGAAACCTGACTGTTAAATTCATTGTTTAATTTATTAAATTCACTTACAAGTTGATCAATTTCAGCCTGGTTATTAACTATAATCTCCCACTTCTTGGTTTTTTCTAAGTGATCTACATCCCAAGTTAGGCCATAGTAATCCTCTTCTCCTTGCTTTCTTGACAATACAGTAAATTTCCGAGTCTGAGAGAATGAGGCTGCCTTCATGCCAAGCCCAAATCGGCCTAAATCAAGCTTAGTTCTTTCTCCCTCTGGACTCGAACTTGGAAATTGCATGTTATGGATAAGCTCATCAATAGACATGCCATCACCGTTATCAGCAAGAAATAGATGAAATGGCTCGATGTCAGAATCTATCAAGACTTGGATTACATTAGAGTTAGCTGTAACAGAGTTATCGATTAAATCAGCAATTGCTGCCTCAAGAGTATAACCTTGTTCGGCAATAGACTTTATTAGAAAGTCAGCCTTCGGTGTCGCATCAATTACATTTATATAGTTAGACAGCGTTGCCTCCAGAAGCGTTTTATAACCAAGAACTTACATCCTATTTTTACCATTAAAACGAAAGACATTCATATTTTTTTATAACACCACTCTGTTGATCTATAAGTTAATTAAAACTGTTCCACAGACATTTCGATGTCTTCAAATAGTAAATATGGAGGCTTTATAGGTAACAGGATGAAATCTAGTCATGATGCCCTACAACTGCAATACTAGGTAGCTTGCTTCCACCGCCAAGTCGATGTGCGCTTTCCTGTTCCAACTTTAGATAAGCAGCTACTTCTTTAAGGGTTAGGATTTGGTCAATCATCCAGTTGTACTCTCTATTATGTTATTTTAATGATTAATAAAGAGGATAGGGGAAAATTGGGGAAGCAACAATGTATAGGTGTTAATTTATCGAAGTTTTGAGTCTTAATCTAGTTCAGCTGCTTGCATCCTCTCTATCATCCAATCCTCAATCTCACTTTCCAACCACGCTTTGCGCTTGCCCATCACCGTGACGTTCTTAGGAAATTTTCCAGTGTTAATCAGGTTATAAATACTGCTGCGGCACAAAGATGTTTTGTCCATTACTTGTTGTAGTTTCAAAAATCTCATTGGGTAGTCCTTGTCATGCTGTTTCTGTCATAACAAGGGCCGCAGCGTTATTTTTTACTTGCTACCTCCTTACCCGTCTGACTTGTTCACATCCCTAACAATGCCTCTACCGTTTAAAGTGCCAAAAAAACAAGAATCACTTGCTGGCATTGCCAGCAAGTGATTCTTGTTATTACAATTGTTGGCTCGCCGCCGAATACGCAAGTTTATAGGCAGCTTCCTTCCCTGCCACAGCTGAATAGGCTTCCACCTTTTCGACTTCTACAAACTTTTCTGATCGAAGTTTATCCACCAGCTGCCAAAGATCTCTATTCGCGATAGGCTTTTTACTTGCCTTACGCCACCCTCGACGTTTCCAGCTATCTAACCATTCATGAAAGCCTTTGACGCAATACTCACTACTTGAGTAGATAACATCGCTATCACTAGCAAACTCTAACCCTTCAATGAAGGCCAATAGCTCTAACCGCGTCAGCTCTATTGTGCTTTCAAAGCGCACCGAATCCTCATAAGAAATCTGCCCGTTATCATCAAGCGCAACCAAACCAGTCCCACCACAAGGGCCGCCTCTTTGCTTATCTACCACAGTCGATTCCACATATATTTTTTTAGTCATTTTAATCGTGTCCAGATACTAAAAAGCCGATACGTAGTTGCACCGGCTCTATTATGTTGATTTTTAAATACTCAATTTAGTTGAGTCGTCTTGTTGTGCTGTTCCTGTCATAACAAGACTGCATATGTAATTTTTCACCTTAACGAGCTATCTCCTCTCACCGCATTACATTCTCTGTCATCGAAAGCTTTTTCAGATATATATCATCGTTACGCATAGCCCCATTAACCATGTCAAAGGAGACACTCTATGCGTTCATCTAAACCGTTATCCAATAATGCATCTTATCCATCACACCAAGCTTCAAACTTAACAGAGCTACTTGAGCAAGCTGCTGATGCGCTTGCTCAGAAGTACAAACGCGAAGGCACATTCACCAACGCTAGCAACGTGAAGGAATACCTAAAACTAAAGCTTGGGTCTTATGATCGAGAAGTATTCGCTCTTATGCTGCTAGATAGCCAGCATCAGTTAATTCGATTTGAAGAGTTGTTCTTTGGAACGATTGATGCCGCTGCGGTTTATCCAAGAGAAGTGGTTAAAGCTTCTTTAAATGCCAATGCTGCCGCTGTCATTCTGGCTCATAACCATCCGTCAGGCTCAGCAGAGCCATCACAAGCAGACATAAACATCACCGACACGTTAGTCCGCGCACTCAAGCTTATTGATGTTCGGGTGCTCGACCATATCGTCGTGGGGGAACAATGTGTGTCACTCGCGGAAAGAGGACTGCTCTAAATTACCCGCTATTGAAGCTACAGCCTTATCTGACAAAACCTTTCTTTCTAGATCAATCTACCAATGGTGTTACTCAGCGAATACCAAGGAGTACTTATGTCTGCTCAAATTTCTGCTATTTCATTTTGCAAATCAGCGTTACCCATTTCTACTGAGTTTATGGATCAACTAAGGCGCGTTATTGGTAAACATGTCGTGGATCTAAACGACAACCACATCACGATTAATTTTAGAGATAGCAGCTACTCAGCAGCCAAAGGTGGGTATCACCCTGTTGAAATTTCTTTGATCAAAATGGCTGATCACCATTACGTGATTAGCTACATCACGGACTTCAGTTACTGTGGGCATTCACAAGAAGAACTTGAAAGAGACTTAGATTTTGATTTTGGTAACTCATTAGCCCTTTCTCGTCCTTTTGGCTGGATAGACATTTCGTTGCCAGAGATGGCTGAGCTTTATCAGCTATGGGAAAGTAATTTTATCGCTTACTTAGAGATGGATGTTTACGACCAGATTCGAATACAAAGTCTTTAACACCATCACTCTCTCTGCAAACTCATCTTTTCAGTTCATCACGTTTCAATCTATCGCAACAAACTAACACCGTTAGCACAGACACGCGCCTAAGCAACTGCTTCCCATATTGTTAAAACGGGAAGCTGCAAACCCACGTAGAATAAGGGGTTAGCTATCGCCCTCCCTCTGTGCTTCTCAAAACCTATCCCTACAATCAAAAAAGGAAGCAGACCATGGCTGAAGTACAAGCGGTAAAAGATAACGACACTATCCGTCTTATCGGCCACCTGTTATCTGTTCGCTTTAATCCGCAGATGGCAGACGTATGGAATATTGGACTCAACCTAGCATTACGAATTTCCGATTTACTTTCTATTCGCTTTGAAGACATTCACGGAAACCGTCTCATCATTCGTGAAAGCAAAACGGGCAAGGTAGCCAACATTCAATTGAACACCAAAACACTGGAGCTTATTTCAAAAATTCAAACGCAGTACCCGACACATACTTACCTGTTCCAATCCCACCGATGCCAACAAATAAAGCATAAAGCACCGCAGCCGCTTTCACGGCGTGCAGTGTCTATGGCATTTCAGCAAGTTGGAAAAGAGGTCAATATTACTCTTGGCACCCACTCTATGCGTAAAACGCGTGGTTACTTTTTATATCAAGCAACTAAGGACATTGCGCGAGTAATGAAGATGCTTCGCCATAGCTCTGAGGGAGTTACCTTGCGCTATATAGGCATCACCCAGGATGAAGTCGACAAAGACTTTGTCTCTCTTGAACTTTAAGTCAGATTATTTAGTGAGGGAGCGGGAGCAACAATCCCTTGCAGCATATAGCTTAAGAGGTTGTTTAAACCGCAATATTAAATAAGTTATTCATTGCTGGAGCAGCTATTAATAGAAAAACTCTTCGACACTGACATTCAAAACATCTGCAAGGTTCTTTAGCATCTCATCCGTCACACGGACCATGCCAGACTCAACCTTGGCTAATTTGCTTCTTGTCATATCAACCCCCTTCAGACTACACATGCGTTCAACATCTTGCTGAGAGAGCTGCTTAGACAATCTGATATTGCGGATTTGATTTCCAGTAATGTTTTTCTCAATCTTGTTCACAAACACACCTGCACCTTTATGGGTGCAGGTAGATTATGTTTAATGTACTATTCAAATGGCACCCATATAGGTGCAAACAATTCAAATAGGAGAATAAATTATGATATTAGTGCTTTTATGGGTATTTTTCGCTTTTATACTTGCGTTGTATGCGAAGAGTAATGGTCGCAGCTTTATTTGGTGGCTTATACTCGGACTGGTAATTGACCCTATATTGGCATGGATTCTTTATAAAGTCGTTGCAGATTAAGAAGCATCAAGCCCGTCAGCGTCAAAACTTCGCCCTTCCCTGTAAATTAACTGGGTAATAAACAGCCAGGTACTGACTATGGGATGAAGGGAACTAAAACGGTAGTCAGTAATTAGTGTTTAACCACTAACACAACATCTAAGTCAGCTACCGTTTCTAAATAAATCGGACATTCCTACCAGATCATCTAATGCCTCATAACGGTAGCTTTCAAAGCTAGTTGCCGACAAAGACTTTGTTTCACTTGAGCTGTAGCCATAGAACGGCTAGCAGCTCGACCTTAACTATCCCCATAACCTTACCTCGTTCTACGCGGACTAAACGGAGTAAAACACAATGAATCCATTAGCACTCTTAGGAAATATACTGATAGGCAATTTAGCGAAAAGCCTAACCGACAACCTCTTCTGGAAAACGGATGGACCCGTTAGAGGAAGTATTCTTTATTGTGACTTAGCATTTGGCGTTGGTGAACACTCCGGTGTCTATGTTGGCAATAAACAAGTAGTCCACAAGAATGGTCGAGGGCTGGTTGAAATCGTATCGATAAATCAATTCAAAGACACGGTTAGCGCCATTACCATTTATGTAAGCTGTGATAGCAACGGGGACCCGATAGGACTTGAGAGTATTGCCAATGACGCAGAAAGGATGATTGGAGCCAAAAGTGAATATTCCCTTCTAAGCAATAATTGCCACCAATTTTGTAGCTACTGCATTACAGGGGATTTTACATCGAATACCTTCACTCTCAGACAGCTCAAAAAGGACACTAAGCTATTTTTAGGATCATCCCAATGGAGAGCATGGGATTTAGCAAAGCGATAAGGAAGGGGCTTATGAGCCCCTTCAACTTTCTAACGAGAACTACAGCCAAAGCAACGGCTGCGTTCTCCATAGCGCTTAGTTCTTTTTTGCTACATAACTGATCTTTGATAAATACCTACCTAAACAACCCTCATGATTGCTTAATAAGGCATAACGACCAAACAAAGCTAATGACGGCTGCAACCAAAGGCATGACGATAATCGCCAAAGTCTTTAGTTATCGCTTTGCATAAATAGCTAGCTCGGTATAACAATAAAGGCAATTGTGTCTCATAATTACTTGGCATAATTTTATATGTACCTTTTTCACAAAAATGAACTAGTGTGTCGATATCTTCCACCAGACACCCTAATGCACTAGCCCATGCTTTTTTGATTCGCCCAGCCATGTTTCCCTCATGCGCATTTACCTTTCCTAAAGAATCAAAGGCATCGGCATTAAATAAAAGCAGAACATGATAATGTGCGTTCTTACTTTTTTCTCGTTCTCTGCACCATACATATCTAACATCACTCAGATGTGTCCGTACATTATTTCTGGACGCTTTAGTACGATTTGCCTTTATCTGTGCCTTTAAAGACTCAAAGAATTTAGTGATAATAAAGCTTTCAGAGCTTTCAATTTCAGGAAAAAAATGTAAATCAAATCGTATAGCAAATGTCCGAGGGTTTGACTTTATCGCCTGTTTAATCGTATGAAAAGTTTTAACTAAATAATTTTCAACAAGAGCACCTTTTTTGGTATATACCCTTACGCCTTGATATTTAGAACCATAATATAGGGAATGGCCTTGATCATTGAATTTCATTGCTGCTAGTCCTATTTAATTTTGTCATAGGACTAGCAGCAATGTATTAATTTAATGCTATTAAATCATCTAATACTAACCAATCCCGAACAAATTACCAGCATCTATCGCTTATATATAGTGCAATAAAACCTATATATCACTCTGATAAAAACATAGACAGATTTAATGAGGAAAATAATAGCACTATTTTTACTTACATCCAGAAATAGTCATTATTATTCGTACTACACCTATCTGTGACTATAGCCCACTAAGAAAAGCCTGCGCCATACAATCATGTAAGTCTAAAAAGAGGCCCTTAATCGACCATGGTCGATTAAGGGCCTCTTACATAAATCCCTATGAAGCAATTTAATCTTTTACATCTCATTTATATGGCAAAATCCAGCTTACAATCCAGCTTACAATCCAGCATATCTAGTATGTTTTAACCTTAATTTCACAAACAACCAATCACTAAAAAATAACGTTATAATCAACAAAAAACAACGCTATAATCAGCAAAAATAACGACTAAATAACTCATTTATGGACTATCAACACAAGGAAAAATTGATATGAGCGCGTCAGATAAGTTAGAAGCAAAATCATGGAGAGAGGCTATTTACTATGCAAATAGACTTGAGGAAGAAATCAATATAGACGCAAAAGAAATAATAAAAGCAACAGAAACATCTCACGCTCTAAACAGAAAGCTTAATGAAGAGATCCAGTTTTTTGTAGATAGAAAGAATATTGAAGACCTGTCAAAAAAATTAAAAGATGATTTTAATAATCTCCAACAGTTATCTGACGCTGATTTTTTTTGGCTAAAAAAAAATGATAGAGCCATCGGGTTCTGTGTTATTTTTTTAAAAATGCACCATTCATTAAACTCTATAGAAGAAAACAATGAAGAACCTGGAAGATTTAATAATACCGCTTTCGAAGGCGAAATGAGATTAATTCATAGTGAAAAAAAAATTACCCAGAATAAAACCATTAACTGTAGAGCATTTTTTGAGGAATCCAGAAAAACGCCTAAGAGTTTATCTACCAAAAAATGCAAATTTAAATAGTAATAATAATAGAATAGATTTTATAAAAAATTCATTTAAAAATAGCAATATAAACCTAGAAGGTCAAAAATATACTGTATGGTTTTTAAGTGAACTATGGGGGGAATGCTATCACTCGGAAAGTAATTATAATTTTATTAAATGGCTTAAACGTGATGATGAAGAGAAAATAAATTTCTGCCTAAACTACCAATTAAGTTATGATAAAGATAACCAACTACCATGGTTACCAATAAATATGAATGAAAAATACCTAGCTCTTGTTGCAATATTTGATTATAAATCATTGATAAATCCAGACGAATTCGACTTATTTATCAAAAAAATCAAGTCCGCATGGAACCAAAAGACATATAGAGATAGATCTAAAGAAAAGAAATCTGATACATTACTGATAAAAGGAGAAACTAAAGAAAAGCTTAGCTATATAGCAAAGGAAAAAGGCTACAGCAATCAAAAAATGATAAAATATCTAATAGATGAGCAATATGAAAAAATAAATAAATTTTATAGCTTATAAATTCACCTGTCTGAACTGAAGTATTTTGCAATAAAAAGTGCTACTTGTTACTGATATCTAGTAACCTAAGGGACAAACTTGATTTTCTATTTGGTGGCTAAAAAGGTAAAAAATCAAAAAAAACCATATAAATTATTGATAAACAAGTCTTTTTAAACTAACTCGATATTCAGATCCAGAATATTGAGTAAAGGCATTCTTCTATCGAACAGCTTGCAAAATAGATCGAAGAGGTGAGCTCCACCTCTTCACTAGCTCTCTGATTCTGGCTATGGAATAACGTTAGCTTAATTTAACTCTGACCCGTTTTATTAATTACAATAAAACAGTAGGTTAGATTTTATTTCCCGTAAGTTCTATGAGGTAACTACTCATGGGCTTTGTATTCAGTTTAGGTTTCTAGTGGCTTCCAAGATGAGATAAACATAAAAACTAATCTATCTAGTCATAAAAAATTTTAAGAATAAGGACTAAAAAATCATGAGCATGAATGAAGCGGATACCCGTTATCATCTTATAGACCCAGTTTTACGTGACAAAGGATACGTCAACAAAGATCGAATAACCCTAGAAACTATTTTAACACCCGCTCCAGTTGAACCTAGTGGTAGCAAAGGACGCCGTCGCAAAGGCCCAGGTAGAACCGATTACCTCCTTTGTGTGAAGATTGATCCTATGCCTAAGGCTCTCCCAGTCGCCGTTCTCGAAGCAAAAAGAGAAAGCGAAGATCCTCTCAAAGGAATGCAACAGGCCAAGGGCTATGCAGATTGCGAACGCTTTGATGTTAAATATGTGTTTTCCACAAACGGACATCTCTATGGCGAGTTTGATTGCACCACCAGTTTACAGAATGGACCATTTCCGTTTACAAACTTTCCTCCTCATGCTGATTTAACCGCTCGCTATGCGAAAGACATAGGTATAGATATAAGCCAACCGGCCTCAGCAATGCTATTTCAGGCTGATAGTCCTGCTTGGTCGCAATCTCGCTACTATCAGGATGCCGCTATCCGCGCAGCGTTTGAGAAAATTCTACTCGAACAACAGGCAGGTAACCCACCACGTGTCTTACTCACCCTAGCCACAGGTGCTGGCAAAACCATTATTGCCACCAACCTGCTTTGGCGTATGAGTCAGGCAGGTCAATTACCTAAACCCGCACTATTTTTGTGTGACCGTGATGAATTGCGCGAGCAAGCATACACAAAACTCAAAGCAGCTTTTGGCGATAATGCTCGTATTGTACGAACCGAAAAAGGTGGTAATGCAGCAGCAAATGCCCGCGTTCACATTGCAACTTATCAAACACTGGGGCTTGATGACGATGACGGTTTTGCAAGTTTTCTTTCTGAGCATTACGGTGAAGATGCCTTTAGTGTAATTATTATCGACGAATGCCATCGCTCGGCATGGGGACGTTGGTCGGAAGTGCTTAAACGTAACCCGAACGCAATTCATATAGGCCTAACAGCGACACCGCGAAAACTGGAAGAATCCAAACACGCAAGCCAAGAAGACCAAGAAATAACAGCCAATAACCGCCAGTATTTTGGTGAGACAGTTTATGAATATACGCTAATTCAAGCTCAGGAGGATGGCTACCTCGCGGCCTGTGAAATAGTCAAACGTAAAGCAAGTATTGATAACGCCACCTTTACCAGGGACGAAATACTCAAAGCAGGTGTGAAGGATATAAAAACGGGATTACCACTTACGGAAGATGACCTCACCAAAAGTGAATACACTGGCAAAGACTTCGACGATGAACTTTTTATAGAACTACGTACGCCAAGAATGTGCGCAGATCTATTCAAACTACTGTGTGAAAATGGCGGGCCAGAGCAGAAAGTGATAGTCTTCTGCACCCGTGAAATACACGCGGATCGCGTGGCTCAACACATGAACAACTTGTACGTTCGCTGGTGTAAAGAGCACGGCCAAACACCTAAAGACCACTATGCGTTTAAATGTATGGGAGGTGCTAACAACGGCTCGGACATGATTGAACCTATGCGTGGCTCCGCTGAGCGGGCATTTATTGCTTGTACCGTGGACTTGTTAGAAGCTGGTGTCGATATTGAGCGTTTAAACGCAGTAGTGTTTTTCCGCTACTTGCAATCGCCCATCAAGTTTTATCAGATGGTAGGCCGCGGTACCCGCATTCACGAAGAAACCCAAAAATACAAATTCTGGCTATACGACTATACCGACGTGACCCAATTATTTGGTACTGATTTTATTACTAAGCCACCCCGTTCTGGCTCTGGTGGCAAAAGTGGTGGTGGAGAGCCTCCCGGTGGGGGCGGTGGGAATAGCGGTCCTACCGTAGCAGAAATCGGCGGGGAAAGCGTGATTATCAACCCGCAAGGGCGATTCATTCTCAGCCGACGAGATGGACGAGACACTCCAATACCGGTAGATGAATACCGCCGAGAAGTAATGCAATGTGTATTGAGCGAAGCACGTAATTTAAATGATTTCCGTGCGCTATGGATTGAAACTCAGAAGCGCCGACAATTAATTGATCATCTGCTAGGCGATAATTTTAGCCCGGAAGTGATCCGCGAAATAGATGAAATGAACGATTTTGATTTATACGACTTTTTTGGTCACCACGGCTACCATACACGAGCCCTGACACGCCCTGAGCGTGGTGAACATTTTATAAACAACAATCAAAACTGGTTTGAAAGTATGAATGATAAAACTGCAATTGTGTTGAAAGGCCTTGGACACCAATTTGCCCAAGGTGGCACCGATGCCCTAGAAACTCCAAGCTTATGGGAAGTGCCTGAGATTAAATTAGCTGGAGGTTTAAATACCTTGCGCGGTTTAGGAGCTCCGGTACAAGTGATGCGTGAGGCTAAGACAAGGTTATTTGGAGTATGAAATGGAAGAAGCTTCAACTAAGTAAAATCGCAAGAGAGGACAAAGTGATTGTACCGCCTAATTCGACTAAGGCGGAGACTCGCTCATATCTTGGACTTGAACAAGTAGAATCGGGAACAGGAAGGATTCTATCTTATAACAACAATTCAGCAGAAGGTAAAAGTACAACCTTTGCCTTTGACAATAGACATGTGCTGTATGGAAAACTGCGCCCTTACTTGAACAAAGTTGCAGTTCCAAAAATCAATGGCCGCTGTTCAACCGAAATTATTCCATTATTGCCTGTAGATGTAGATCGGGAATTCCTAGCTTTCTTGCTTCGCACAGACAAAATTGTTAACGCTGCGATGGCCGATAAGACCGGTTCAAGAATGCCTCGGACTGACATGAAGCAACTTTTAAATCAAGAGGTTATAATTCCAGAAACACTCATCGAACAACGCCAAATCGCCTCCCATCTAAAAGCCCAACTGGAAGAAGTGGAAAACGCCCGGCAGGCGGCACAGGTACAGTTAAGTGATATTCACCTATTACGCACTCGCATGCTAAAAGCGTTCTTTGCTGAACTTGATTCCGTTCCGAAAAAACGCTTGGGAGACAACGCTCCAACTACCAGCGGATCAACACCATCACGTGGTAATAAGCAATATTGGGAACCGGCGGAAATTGCTTGGGTAAAAACAGGTGAAGTCGCTTTTACGCCTATAACATCGACTAAAGAAGCTATTTCTAATTTAGCTCTTGCTGAGTGTTCGGTAAAATTACTTCCGCCTAAGAGCGTGCTGATTGCAATGATTGGTCAAGGAAAGACTCGCGGGCAATCCGCGATTTTAGAAATTCCAGCTACGACAAACCAAAACTGTTTCGCTGTAATGCCAAACGACACTTGGGAGCCTGAGTTTTTATATCTATGGATGAAATCTTCTTATCAAGATTTACGAGATTTATCATCTGATCGTGGAGGAAGTCAATCAGCGCTTAATGGTACGCTTCTGAATGCACTTGAAGTGCCCGCCCCAACAAAAGCTGAACAGCTAGAGTTAGTTGCTCATATTCAATCGGCTATAACAGAAATAGACGCTCTAGAGCAATCCACCAAAGCCAAATTAGCAGATATTGAAAAACTGCCCGCCCGTATACTTGCCAAATCATTTGAGAATTAATTATGGCTAAAGCAACAAAGACAACCAAACAACCTAAGGCTATTGCCTCAACTCAATCCCTTTCCTCTTTTGTAAAGAGCATCTGTGATGTTATGCGACGCTCAAATTGTAGCAGCGCATTACAATATGTGCCCGAACTAACTTGGATTCTATTTTTACGTATTCTCGATGCGCAGGAAACCAAAGCTCGCGAAGAAGCAGAAGTATTAGGGGCCAACTTTACCCCTGCGTTAAACAGCCCATACCGCTGGCAGGATTGGGCTGCTCCATTTTCTGAAAAAAGTGACCACCCTAAAACAGCAGAAGGAAAACCATTCGGCTGGAAACGACAGGAGTTATTTGCGGCAGGTGATGGCAAATTGTTCGACTTTATCAATAAAGAGTTGCTGCCCCACCTGCACAGCATGGATATAGACCCGCAAACCGGTTTACCCACCCCTGAGGCTAGCCGAAAACAGCGTATCATAGGTCGCACTATGACTGCTGTGGAGCGCATTCGAGTCGATAGCGAAGCTAATCTACGTGATATTCTGGACAAAGTGCACGAGATCAATATTGAGTATGTTGACGACACTCACTTCTTCACCCTATCACAAGTGTATGAAGACCTATTGCTGAAAATGGGTGAGAAAAACTCCGACGGCGGTCAGTTTTTTACTCCACGTGAAGTCATTCGCGCAATGGTTCACACAGTGAAACCACAACTAGGTCAAACCGTTTATGACCCTTGTTGTGGTACCGGTGGCTTTCTTGCGATTGCTTATGAACATATCGCCCGACAACTTGGACAAAGCCCTGCGAGTACTGATCTCGACACACTAAAATACGATACGTTTTTTGGCCGAGAAAAAGAGAACCTAGTAATCCCTATAGCACTGGCTAACTTAGTCCTACACGGTATCGACCAGCCCAACCTTTGGCATGGCAACTCATTAACTCGCCGCGCTACTTACGCCGGACTATTTGAGCAAGCCCCGAAGCAATTTGATGTAATTTTGACAAACCCTCCGTTTGGTGGCAAAGAAGGCAAAGACGCTCAGAAAAACTTTGCATTTGAAACCAGTTCGACTCAAGTGCTTTTTGTTCAGGACATTTTAAGTGAACTTGCACCTGAGGGCTCCTGTGCAATCGTATTGGATGAAGGTCTGCTATTCCGCACTAACGAAAGCGCTTTTGTCGAAACCAAACGAAAACTTGTAGATGAATGCAATCTATGGGCAATTGTCAGTTTACCCGGTGGTGTATTTTCAACAGCGGGAGCGGGCGTAAAAACCAATCTACTGTTTTTTACCAAAGGAAAGAAAACCGAAAAAATTTGGTACTACGACTTATCACACATCAAAGTCGGTAAGAAAACACCATTAACACTAGCGCACTTTGGTTTAGCGTCTGATGGTACAGTTCTTCCCGATGCTCAACTACCCAATAGTCTTACCGCTGATTGGTTCGAAGATAAAACTCATTCGGATAAGCCGTTCCCAAGCTACGCTCGTATGTTGGAAAACCACGGCAAACCAGAAGGTGATAGTCGCTATTCTTGGACAGTGGATTTTTCTAATCGCCGAGCTAAAGCCCGCGAAGAAATGCAGCCTTTACTCGAAGAGGCCGCGGTCATTAAAGCCGAGGTTATTGATTTAAAAGAACAGCATAAGCAACTTAAAAAGGATAAAGCTGAGAAAACAGCTCTAGATGCCGTAAATGAACAGATTGTCCAGAAGCAAAAGGCGGCCAAAGCGCTAGAGACTAAGGCCTCCGATATCGATGCTGCAACGTTTGATCTTAAGGCTGTCAACCCGTATGCGGTTGTAGAACAAGATACCCGAACGCCAGCGGAGATAATCTCAAGTATCAAAGAGAAAGAGGCTGTCATTGCAAACGCATTGAAAAAACTAGAAGAGTTATTAGCATAATCTGAGATTCATTTAAGAATATAACCTCCAGTTCAAGACCATGCGGTGATTTTGAAAAAACGAACAATTCCAAACTGGTGACATTAACGGTAACAAAAAGAGAATAAATGAGCTGCAATATTATATAAATCAAATACTTAAACAAAAGATCATCATTCAGATCCAGAATATTGAGTAAGGCATTCTTCTATTAAGCTGCCTATAAATGCAGTGAAGAGGTGGACTCCACCTCTTCACTAGCTCTCTGATTCTGGTTATGGAATAACGTTAGCTTAATTTAACTCTGACCCGTTTTATTCCGTTTTATTCAGAGGTCTACACAAAGTGACTTTATGGGTAACAACCTGTAGACCTTGTATTTATTGTGGATTGCATAGTTTGTTTTACTTTCATTGAAAAAGCGCTGCATTTTCCTGTTTGCGCTGATCCAATGTCTTAGCAATCGCAGACACTGTTGTTTTACTGATCCCTTGCTGCTGTGCCAGATACGTAAATTGACTGATGGCTTCTGCGACTTCTTCAATGACTTGCTTTGCATCATTCCAATTCGCAAAACCAGCACTTGCTGCCAGTTTCTGCATCACCTTAAGCGGTGGCGCTTTACCATAACCTCCGAACGCAGTGGCGTGTTCATTAAATGGATGCGGGCTGTAGGTAACATCGTAAAAAGGTGCAGGATCCCATTGACCGTCGTCCGCTTGCAAAAACGCCCAGTTTTTACTGTGGTCGTCTTGATTAGACGACAGCAGGTTAAAAATGGCGCGGCGAAATTGCAGTTGTCCAGCCGCTGGAGATTTACACAACTGACGGCTGGCTTTAATTAAATCAATGTAATCTAAACTTGGTGTTCGAAAATCTGCATCCAGCAGCCCACACGCGCTGTGCATATGCAATCGACCTGAACTACGATTGCTGCCTAAGTCGGCCTGTTCAGTGACATAATCAAAACGCTTAAGTGCTAACCAGGCAGATGCACCGCTTGAGGATGGTGCTTCAATGAGTTGCCATAGCGGTGGTTGACACTTAGCTTGCTCAGCCATTTGTAAATAGACTGCCTCACACAAACCTTCTTCATGGCCGAGCGCGAGATTTTTAGAAGTAAATTTAATCAGCCACGCTTCATCACCTGGCTGTGCAAAGGTTCGACAATGCCGAGTTTCTCCAGCAGGCATATAAATCTGTGCCTTGGGTCTTGCCCCACCCGAGCTACCTCCGGCGACTAATGCAGCCAACACCTGTTGCGTATGCCCATCCAACTCATCGTGGTTGTCGTCCATATAATCTGACATCGAAGAATCGAACAGCGTTTGTGCTTCTAAGCCCAAAGTTGCTAAATCAATATCCGCGTGCGTGGTGGCTAAAAACTCAGACACCGGAGAAAAAGACAATGCTCCCATTCCTTTATCACCCACAAAAGCCAGTCTATCCATCGCCGTTAATTGATTAGGTAGGATGCCCTTTTGCCGGAAAATACGATCTTGCAACAGCATGCCCCAGCCATCGGGTAAACAATCTCCAAATACGCCATGTACTCCTTGATGAGGCGCTCTAGGTGCGGCTTGAACTTGCTCGTTCGCTTGCAAGGTAAAAGGTGATAAATTGCCAAACTGCTGCAAATAGCTGTCTGCATACTGAAAAAAAACGCCTTGCCGATTCTGCGCCAAGACCCCGGCAGCGAGCTGCTCGCCAGAGCTTAACGTACGAGTTACGGCGAGTTTTTGAATGGGTTTAAAACTCATCTTTTAGCACCTCATCAATACTCGTGGGCATAGCAGCGCGTTCTTTGTTAGGTTGTGTGAGCTGATAAAGCCTATCCAATGAATCGAGGGTCTGCCAAAGCAACAATAATTGGCGAAATGAAATTTGCCCGGTCAGCTCAAACTTCTTAATGGTGGCCGCAGGTACGCAGCTTCGCTCAGCAAGCGCCGCTCGTGACAGCTTTGCCTGCTTTCGTAACTCACGTAAATAAGCCGCATAGGCTTGGCTTACATCGGTATCATCAAGTAAAGTAAAATTCATCCGAAAAGACCAAATAGATACAGTTATATCCATTATAGCGAAATAAAACAAAAAGTGGATATTATTGTATCCATTATTAAATGAAGTGTTGAAATAATTACTCGATAAAGCCTTTCAAAACTGCCATTTCTAGACCCTAACAGCAGCATAAAAACGGCACTGTTTTTCCATTGCTAACCACTAAGATTTAGTAAAAGCCATAGGCACGTGGTGGGCAGTTTGGTGGGCAAACAGGCATTTTTGAACGGTTTCTTTTCGATAACTCATTGAGTTTGTTGGGGTCTAGGCCGCTACTCAATGAGCAGATACAGAACATTGAATAATCCTGCTCTGGGGAATGTCATCTGAAATGCAGATATTCCCCATACCCTTCTTATTATCTTCTTAATAACAACGCTACAAATACAAACAATTCACACACGATCTTTTTTTGATCAATCGGCTAGAATGCATTCCTCAACGAAAAATGCAAAACACAGCTCTCGTTACGGAAGATGATTCATGATGTTTAATCGCCCACTACTTTTTACTCGTTTATTTATAATGCTGTGGTGCGTTTTGGTCTCTGCTGTGGCTCTGGCTGATATTCCCACGCAAGTCATTCAAGGTTCATCTGTAAAATTAGAGCAATTTCAGATGGGATACTTTGTTGATAAAACAGAGGGAATGCTTTTCTCGGATGTACAAAAACAAGAGTTCCAGTTATCTCCAAATGGCGTGTCATTAGGCACAACATCAAGGATGACGTGGGCGAAAATCGAAATTGAGAACGAAAATACGACGCCAGTTAAAGTGTATCTTCACCATCCTTATGCGTATCACAATCACAAAGTAGAACTTTATGAAGTAGTAAATGGCACGCTAACCCGTGAACGCGTGCTTGATATGGATAGAAAAGAAACACAACAGTGGATGTATCGTGGTAGCGCTGTGTTTGATATCACATTAGAGCCGAACCAGCACAAAACATTGTTTGTCAAAAGCCAGTCTTTTTCGCATCAATGGTTCACTCTTAATCTATACGATGAAGACCAGTCTAAAAGAGCCTTATTGGGTTTATACACAGACATCGCCTTGCTTGCCGGTATGTTATTGGCACTGATAATCTACAACTTCCTGCTATTTTTTTCTTCGCGTTTAAGAGAGCACTTCTTTTACGCCTGCTATCTAGTTGCTGGTGGTTTTTGGGTTGCGCTCTCTTATGGATTACTCGCTGACCTTTTTAATGTGTACGGCTCGATCACCTTAAAATGGCATTTATCGCTAGTGGCTATGCCTATATTCTTACTGCTTTTCATGATCAATATTTTTGAAACTAAGAAGAAATACCCCATAGAGCATTGGGCACTGCTTTCAATTCTTACCTTACTAATCTGTGACTTTGTTTATGGCCTGTTTGATATGATAACGGCCCTTAACTATTCCAGTACTTTGGCAGCTATCATGATGGTCGTCAGTATTTCTGTGACTATTTCTATGCTGATCCGAAAGCATCCTATCGCACCTTTCTTTTTGCTGGGTCACGGTCTATTCGCCATATTTAGCACCATGGCCGTGTTATTTTACAAAGGCAAAGCCGAATTTACTTATATCAATAGCCACGGCGTTGGCATCGGTATCATGCTTGAGGCGCTGGTATTATCTCTCATCATTGCGTATCGCATTCGTTCATTGGAAACCATGAAGGCCGCGCAAGATGAGCTGAAATTATTAGCGTCGACAGATTCACTCACTCAACTATTTAATCGACGTCACTTCAATACAGAAGCAGAATATCTATTGCAGCAAGCCAAACAGCTCCAGCAACCCGCAGCCATAGCGATGCTTGATATTGACCACTTTAAGAAAGTCAATGACACACATGGGCACAGCTTTGGTGACAAGGTCATTATTCAAGTGGCCAATACCTTAATGGCGGAATGTCGCCAACAAGATGTCTTAGCGCGTTATGGCGGCGAGGAATTTATTATCTTAATGACCAATACATCAATAGGTGAAGCATTCAACTTGGTTGAACAGATACGACAAGAACTAGCAAAAGCAACTGTAATACTAAATAACACTCAATCCGTTAACTTCACCATTAGCGCGGGTATTGCAGCTATAGATTTAGAAAACCCCATTCTAAAAAACAGCATAAACCAAGCTGACAAAGCCCTTTATCAAGCTAAAGAAAACGGCCGAAATCAATCTCTAGTATATAAAGTTTAGAGCCCCAACACGTTGAGAAAAGCGGCCTTACATCAAACATCCAATAAGTAGTAATAGCCTATAGGTTTAATTTGGCTCGCCTTCTTATTCCTGCGGTTTATTAATGTCTCGACGTAATGCCTTTAATTCGAGTTGGAGTTGTTGCATTTGCTCCAATAACTGCTGCTGTGTCGCTTTTTCAGCATCTAGCTCGTCTTTGATATCATCGTCATGCATAGTCTGAACAGCGTTGACGATGACGGCGATGAAAAGGTTGAGCATGGTAAAAGTGGCAATAAGTATAAAAGGAATAAAGAACGCCCAAGCGTAAGGGAAGGCTTCCATCACTGGTCGTGCAATACCCATGGACCAGCTTTCTAAGGTCATGACTTGGAACAGTGTATACAGTGAAGCGCCTAAGCTGCCAAACCACTCTGGAAAAGCCTCACCAAATAGCTTGGTTACCATCACCGCAGCCACGTAATACACAAGTCCCAACACCATGGCGATGGACAACATGCCATTCAGGGATTTGATTAAAGCACCGACAATTTTTCTCATTGATGGCACGAAAGTAAGTACGCGTAATACACGTAATACTCTGAGCGCGCGCAACACAGCAAAAGGACCGCTGGCTGGGACTAATGCGATCCCCACGACAATAAAATCAAATACATTCCAACCGTCTTTGAAAAAAGCAAAACGGTGCACAAGCAAACGAATAGTGAGCTCAATAACAAACACCGCCAATATGGCTTTATCCAATGCCATCAAAAACGAGCCCGCTGTTGTCATCACCTCAGGCGAGGTTTCTAATCCTAGAATAACGGCATTGATTAAAATCAAGGCCAATAAAATACGTTGTACTAGCAAATTTTCAATAAAGGCCTTTAAACGCTGACGCATGGAATTCGTTGCAACCGCTGTTGAACCGGGCATCTATCACCTCAATACTAAATCACCCCCAAATAGGGCTAAATTGACGTCATTCTATGCTAGAGCCCAATAAGATCAATCTATTTTGATGTCAATACATGGACCTGCTTAAGAATTTTTCCTATAAGGTTTACAGTAAGCAGGGAATAGAAAACAGTCTGTAAAAAAACCATATGTTCTAAGTTAAATCAAAATAGTGGACTATTCTTTACAAAACTTTTTGCTAATCTGTAATGACTCATATTAAAGAGAGGTTTAAACATGAAGTTTCCATTATTAGCAATTGCGGTAACACTGGTACTAGCTGGCTGCTCCAATACTTGGGAAGGTGTGAAAGAAGATTCCTCAAAAGCCTACGAAAGCACAAAAGAAACGATTCATGAGGCAACGGAATAAACCATTCTTTAAGCGAAGCCCCAAATTTAAAAGCCCGCTTCTGAACTGACCCCATAAAGTTGGACTCTATT
>NZ_KZ454893.1:0-74066 GCF_002792415.1 Marinomonas sp. BSi20584 | reverse complement strand
AATAGAGTCCAACTTTATGGGGTCAGTTCATTACGGATGACGTAGCAGGGGCTTTTGCATTTTGGTGCTAGCAATTGGCTGATTTTAATCAAGTAATCGCAGGAAATATTAAAAATCAATAAGAATCGTTATCAACTGCTTGACAGATCTGGCTTTCATGCACATTATTGATAATAGTTATCATTTATATTTTGTGTTTTGGAATTTTAGAGGGCGAAGCGATGGGTCATTATTTAGTGCCATTTTCAGTGCTCGAGCAGACCATTCAAGGAGGGCAGTGTGCAGACTCTCCAGAAGTGCTCTATCATTATTTGAACCTAACAGAAGAGTACGCTGAGCGATTGAATATTACCGATGCGACTTTACTGCATCAAAGAGTGTTCAATGTCTTGCTGGATACGGTTTGCGATACAAGTATCGCACCTCACTGGCGTCAGACTTGTTTAGATAAGGTATATTTGCCCTTGTCACATCTCAAGCATTTAATTGTAACGTATCAAGATGCTAAGAATTACTTCAAGATGGAGCATAATTTACGGATTCTGAGCCATTATTTTATTTCTTCCTTCGAACAATAAGGACTTTATTTACTAATGAAAATGCGTATTGAAAAAGACAGTATGGGCGAATTAGAAGTTCCTGAAAAAGCACTTTATGGCGCCCAAACCCAGCGAGCTATTAATAACTTTCCGATTAGCGATGAGCCACTGCCTGAAGCCTTTATTCGCTCTCTTATCTTAATTAAAGCAGCGGCTGCACGAGCTAATGAATCTTTAGAATGCATTACACCGGAAATGTCTAAAGCGATTCAAAACGCCTGTGACGAACTATTAAATGCCGACGATCTGATGCAGCATTTCCCCGTCGATGTTTTCCAAACGGGCTCTGGTACCAGCTCGAATATGAACGTCAATGAAGTGATCGCCACATTAGCCAGTGCGTACTATTGTTCAGAGGTAAATGGTTCAGCGGTGAATCCAAATGATCATGTGAACTATGGTCAAAGCAGCAACGACGTGATTCCAAGTGCGATTCATGTCAGCGCGACGTTAGAGTTAACCGGTCATCTGCTTCCAGCATTAGTTCATCTAAAAGACACGATTCTTGAAAAAGGTACTGCGCTTGCGGGTTATACGAAAACAGGCCGAACGCATCTGATGGATGCTATGCCGGTTCGATTGGATCAAACTTTTCATGCTTGGGCTGCACAACTACAAGACAATATTGATAACCTAACTTATCTTGAAAGCAAAACCACTCAGCTTGCCCAAGGCGGGACGGCGGTTGGAACCGGTATTAATGCTCATCCAGAATTTGCTGAACTATTTGCCAAAGAGCTGTCTAATCTAACAAATGTCACTTTCAGCAAGGGTAATAATTTTTTCGCTTTGATTGGTTCGCAAGATACGGCCGTCGCCTTATCTGGACAGTTAAAAGCAGTTGCAGTGACCTACATGAAAATTGCCAATGACCTTCGTTGGATGAACTCTGGCCCATTAGCGGGTTTAGGCGAAATTTCTCTACAAGCCTTGCAGCCTGGTTCGTCTATTATGCCGGGCAAAGTGAATCCAGTGATTCCAGAAGCAACGGCTATGGTGGCGGCACAAGTGATTGGTAACGACGCGGCAATCACTATCGGCGGACAGTCTGGTAATTTTGAATTGAACGTCATGTTACCAATGATTGCTAAGAACTTGCTAAACAGCATCAAGCTATTGGCAAACAGCGGCCAGCTTTTAGCAGATAATGCTATTGCGACGCTAACCGTGAATGAAGATAAATTGAATCAGGCATTGCATCGTAACCCTATTTTGGTAACCGCACTTAATCCGATTATCGGTTATGGCAAAGCCGCAGAGATTGCGAAAAAAGCCTACAAAGAAGGTCGTCCAGTGGTCGATGTGGCTGAAGAAGAAACCGACCTAAGTCGAGAGGAATTACTTGCCTTACTAGATCCAGCTAAGTTAACTCACGGCGGGATCTAGTACAGGATATATAAGGTTTCCTTATTTGGTTGTTCCCTTACCAAATAACGAAAACGAGCCAGCCTTCGTGCTGGCTTTTTTGTTACTTTGAAATCCTCATGTCAGCATTTCTTTCGCTTTGATCGACGCAAAGAATATTTTTCAAGTATCTATCGCTATCAATACATCAACTCTTCCTTACGTACTACTGAATGTGCACAAAATAATAAATCCTCATCTGTCTATAAAATAAGCGGACACTAAATATTGACTGACTGTTTTCATGGTGGAATAATTTAGTTGCATAGGCAAATACTGTTTAGGCAATTAAATTTATATCTCTTTGACTAGGTTAATCATGACACAACCCCCCCAAGACTCTCATGAGCTTTTATTTAGCAATATTGGTTTTTTGCTCGGCAAAACCAATCAGATAAAAGATCGTTTTCTTGATCAATATCTGGTCGAGGAAGAGATTACATCAGGCCAAGTTAAAGTGTTGTTTAGACTCTACTTATCGAATAATCAACGCTCTTCCGATATTAGCAAGGCCTTGGGTGTGGATGGCGGTGCAATGACTCGAATGTTGGACAGATTAGAGAAAAAACATTTTATTCAACGAATCGCTGATCCTGATGATCGTCGTTCTGTTCTGATTCAATTAACCGACACTGGACAAGTTGTGACATCTCGTGCGCTCCCTCTTGCTCAGGCCGCTATTAATAATTTAACTGAATGTTTAACGACGGAAGAAAAGCAAAACTTACTACATTGCTTAAGCAAAATTGTCAGCTCTTCTCTTTCAGAAGAGTGCCATCTGTCTAATAAGAAGGATGAAAAATGTTAAAGCTGGTGAAAATCACTCCCTTTATGTTGTTATACTTTCTCTATGGTTGTGCGCCACCGTCCAGTATTAAAACGCACAACACCATGGATGATGAGTCATTAATAAGCCACGCGAGTAACTTAGATACGAAGAACTTGTACTCGTCGAATTGGCCAAGTCAATCTTGGTGGTTATCTCTTGAAGACTCCCAACTGAACCAGCTGATAGCAAAGGCGCTAAAAAATAGTCCTGACATCCAAATGGCGAATGCAAATTTAGAAAAAGCATCGGCTTTTGTTATGTCTGCAGACAGTAAATTTGATCCTGTCGTATCTGCCGATGCGGGTGTTACACGCTCTCGTTTGTCTCGTGTGGAAGATTATAGTTACCAAGGTAATAAGTATGGAACCGTCTATAATCTTGGCTTAAATATGAACTACTCTTTTGATCTATGGGGTGGCAATAAGGCCGCATGGGTTGCTAGCGTTAATGATCAAAAAGCCGCTGAGATAGATCATCAAGCGGCAAAAATAAATTTATCTTCAGCCATTATTCGTATCTACATACAGCTTGCTAATGCCTATTCTTTAGAAGATTTAGCAAAAGAAGATCTAGAGCGAACTCAGCGTATCGTTTCGATTACGCGGCAGTTATTATCAAATGGCCTAACATCAGACGATCACTTATACACAGCTCAGGGTAATGAAGCCTCAGCAAAACAAGTACTAAAAAACCGCACTCTGTCTATTCAGTTATTAAAAAATGCTTTGGCAACGTTAGTTGGAGCGGGTCCTGATCTCGCTAATACAATTAATCGACCTGATGCACACATGGGCACCAAACTTAATCTTCCGGAACAATTACCTGCTAATTTAATTGCCCATCGCCCAGACATTGTCGCAGCTAAATGGCGCGTTGAAGCGGCAAACAAAAATATTGAAGTTGCTAAAACACGTTTTTATCCAAATGTTAATTTAAGTGCATCGGCTGGCTTTAAAAAGATTGCTGGTGACTCTATGTTTGGCGAAGAAAGTCGTTCTTGGAGTGTTGGGCCCGCCATCTCTTTGCCTTTGTTTACGCAAGGACTTAAAGCTAACTTGATTGATCAGACAGCTTCTTATGATGCTGCGGTCGCTCAATACAATAAGACGATTGTTAAAGCCTTCGGAGATGTAACGGATAGCGTTTTATCTATTAAATCTATCAATGAGCAAATACAAGACGCAGAACAAAGCCTTCAGCTAGTAACTAAAAGTTATCACATTACAGAAAAACGTTATCAATCTGGAATGGGTAGTCAACTTGAAGTTTTACTCATTGAAAATCAATTACTACAAGCAGAGTCAGTAACAACTCAGTTAAAAAACCAACTTCAAGAACAACAAGTTGCGCTTATTGAAGCGCTAGGTGGTGGTTTTGAAGATAGCCAGTCGACATCTGTTTCTAAACAATAATGGTGAACAAAATTATGCAAGACAACGTTGAAAACACAGCGGCACCAAAGAAAAACCAGCGTAAGAAGGGTCTAATAATCCTTTTCGGTATTGTTGCATTGGGTGCAATCGGGACTGCTTGGTACTACGAATCGTTTGTGGTTGGCAATCAAACAACAGATGATGCTTATGTTGAAGGCAATATCGTCTCTATTACGCCAGAAACAGTTGGTACTGTTACACAAATTACCGCAGATGACGGTGACTTTGTCGAAAAAGGACAAGTTTTAGTACGTTTTGATAAAGCCGATGCGGATCTTGAGTATGAAAATTCTAAAGCAAAATTAGCCCAAGCGGTCCGTCAAGTAAGAGCTATGTTTAATAATGTGACGCAAGCCGAAGCCGTTGTCGATGCCAATAAGATTGCCTTACATAAAGCAGAAAGAGATTATGATCGTCGTAAAAATATGGTCAAAGCAGGTGGTTTGTCTCAAGAAGACCTAAGCCACGCAAAAGACATGGTCGATTCGGCTCAAACTCAACTGGCTGTTGCTATCGAGCAATTGAAAGCTCAGTCTTCCATGATATCTGGCACTACCGTAGAAACTCACCCAATTGTTCAATCCGCGATTACGGATGTGAAGCAGGCTTATTTAACCAAACAACGCACTGACATTGTCGCTCCTGTCACCGGATATGTGGCTCGTCGCCAAGTACAATTGGGGCAACGCGTCTCACCAAGTTCAACTTTAATGGCGGTTGTCCCACTTAATGATGTTTGGGTAGATGCTAATTTTAAAGAAACCCAACTGAATAGCATGCGTATTGGCCAACCAGTTTCTTTGATAAGTGACCTTTATGGTGACGAGGTAGTTTTCCATGGAACAGTGGAAAGTTTAGGGATTGGTACTGGCAGTGCGTTCTCTGTTTTACCTGCACAAAATGCCACAGGTAATTGGATTAAAATTGTTCAGCGTTTACCTGTCCGTATTAAGTTAGATACCCATGATATTACGAGCCATCCTTTACGCATTGGCTTATCCATGAATGTTGATGTGGATACATCAAACACGTCTGGTAAGTTGTTATCGACCACCAGCCCTGAAAAGCCGCGTTTTGATACTAATGCTTATGATAAGCCTATGGAAAATATTCAACAGATTATCAGTCAAATTATTAAAGACAACGATGTCCAGCTTAGTCATGCATCGACAAACAAGTAGTAAGGGCTGTCTATGAGTCAACAAGAAGGGTTTCGCCCAGCTAATATGGCTCTGTGTGTCTTTGCCATCTCGCTGGGCGTGTTTATGCAGGTGCTGGATACCACTATTGCAAACGTGGCTCTGCCGACTATCGCAGGCAATATGGGCGTGAGTTTTAACCAAGGTACTTGGGTTATTACTTCCTTTACCGTTTGTCTTGCGATTGGTTTACCAATCACGTCTTGGTTAAGCCGAAAATTTGGTGAAGTACAGCTGTATATTGCGGCCTTGCTAGGCTTTATTATTACCTCATTTTTATGTGGTATAGCGCAAAACATGACTGAAATGGTTTTATTTCGCGCTATACAAGGTTTAACAGCAGCACCTTTGTTTCCAATGAGTCAGGTGCTTTTGATGTCTATTTTTCCGCGCGCGAAACGGGGAATGGCTCTCTCTTTAATAGGCATGGTCGCCGTAGTGGGCCCCATTGTGGGTCCCATACTTGGCGGTTGGTTAACCTACAACTACAGTTGGCCATGGATTTTCTTTATTAACATTCCAGTAGGGATTTTCTCGATAGTTGTTATCTCTGCGCAGTTTAAAGACCGGCCTCAGCAGAAAACCAAACCGAAATTAGACATCATCGGATTAGCAACCATGGCGCTTGGTGTTGGTGTACTGCAAATCGTGTTAGACAAAGGCAATGATTTAGATTGGTTTTCCAATAATTGGATTATTGCTGGGGCTGTTTTTGCTGCCATCATGCTGACTTTTATGGTGATTTGGGAGTTAACAGACGACCATCCAGCGATCAATCTTCGTTTGTTTGCTAATCGAAATTTCTGTGTCGGCACTATATTACTGACATTGGGGTATGGCGGATTTTTCAGTATTAACCTTATTCTTCCACAATGGCTTCAGACTCAAATGGGTTATACCGCATTATGGGCAGGATTAGCCGCAGCTCCAATGGGGGTTTTACCATTGTTGATGTCGCCGTTTCTGGGTAAATTCGGCAATAAACTCGATATGCGCTGGTTAGCAGCAAGCTCATTTTTGGTTATTGGCATAAGTTGTTATTGGCGAACTCTATTTAATTTAGAGGTCGATTTTACGACGATCGCACTTATACAGTTGTTTATGGGAATTGGCATCGGCTTATTTTTTATGCCAATGACTACGATCTTGATGTCAGACTTAAATGGTCCTGAAATCGCGGATGGCGCCTCTTTGTCTACCTTTATTCGAACCCTTGGCGCTAGCTTCTCGTCTTCTTTAACCGCCTGGATATGGACCCGTAACTCAAGTGCCCATCATTCAGTATTAAGTGAAAACATATCGCAATATAACCCTATTGTGTCACAGCAACTGCAAGACCCAAGCACAGCAAGCCTGATGAGCTTTAATCAAACAGTCACGTCACAAGGGTTAATGCTGTCAACCATTGACCTCTTTACTATGCTGACAGTCTTATTTTTAGTTCTGACACCCTTTATATTCTTTACGAAAAAAGCGGCTAGTGGACATTAAGTAATAAGTTTCTAGCCGATAACCCAAATACGTTTAAGGCGTTTTTGAATGTCGGCTAGAAGCTAAGTGTAGTGATAGTGGTATTGATAAAAAAATCATAAGGCGATCAGGCGTTTAACGCCTCATCCACAGCGGCTTTAGCGTGAATGTAAGTAGTATCAAATAAAGGTACAGTAACGTGTTCTTGTTTTAATAATAGGGTGATTTCCGTGCAGCCTTCGATGATGGCGTCGGCTCCGGCTGCTTGAAGTCGATTAACGATGTCGATATAAATTTGTCTCGATTCAGGAAGAATTTTACCGAGACATAATTCCTCGTAAATAATTCTATGTATGTCGTCCCTGTCTTGCTTCGATGGTGTGATTACCTCTAAACCATATTGCTCTTCTAATCGCTTAATATAAAAGTCTTCTTCCATCGAATAGCGAGTACCGATAAAGCCAACTTTTTGATGTTTTTGTTTAACGAGTTCTTTAGCGGTGGCATCGGCAATATGCAGTAAAGGAATTCTTACCGCATTTTGAACAACATTCGCCACCTTGTGCATGGTATTAGTTGCGATAAGTATGAAATCAGCATCAGCTTGTTCTAAACGTTTGGCTTCAGCAGAGAGGATTTCTCCTAACTGTAGCCAATCGCCTTGATGTTGCAAACGCTCAATTTCAGCAAAATCGACACTGGATAAAACGATCTTAGCGGAATGCAGGCCGCCGAGTTTTTGTTTGGTCAACTCGTTGATGCTTTTGTAATACAAAGCTGAGGATTCCCAACTCATTCCGCCAATAATGCCGATCGTTTTCATTCTGCGTCCTTTAGTTTTTATCTTGAATCTATAAAGTTTAACGCTGTTATTGAGCAGTCGTAATGCACAGATGGCAAAATTAATGAAGCAGACTGTAATGGAACAATGGCACAGTTAAAGGCTTCTGGTCATAAATACACTGTAAGGATCAAGTTTGTAATCGGAGAACGGTCCACATTCAATAAAGTTATGTTTGGTGTAAAGCTTTCTTGCTGGCGCGAAGAAGTCTTGTGATCCTGTTTCTAAGCTGATTTTATTGAGCCCTTTTTGCTTGGCTGCATCGATGATATGACGAAGTAGGGTAGAAGCAACGCCTTTGTTGCGAGCGGCGCTGGTGGTACGCATAGATTTAATTTCAGCGTGTGTTTCGTCTAGCGTTTTAAGCGCTCCACAGCCTAGCAATTGGCTATCTTCCCAAACCGTCCAGAAGGTAATGTTCGGTTTTTTTAATCCGTTTAAATCTAATGCAAAAACGCACTCAGGCGGTGATGCCGCAAACATGTCTTCGAGGTGTTCTGTGAGTAATTGTTCGATTTCTGGGCCAGATAAATCGTCGATTCTGATATCCATTTAGTGTGCTTTCCAGTTTGGTTTTTAGAAAAAAGATGTGTATAGCATGTTTTTAAGATTCAAAAATTTAAGCAATTTCCGTACCTTATTTCAGAATGTAGAATAGTGCGAGAGAGGCATATTTAAAGTGTATACTCGCTGTAAGTTGTTGTCGGTGAGAAAGGACAATTGCTATAAAATGGGCGAAGTACGATATGACAGACCAATTAAATTTACGACCAGCAGAGATGGCAGACGCCGAAAATTTATTCGTGTGGCGCAATGATCCAGACACCCGCAAAGCGTCTCATAATAGCGATGAAGTTATATTTGAGTCACACCTTGCTTGGCTTGAAGCGTCATTGGACTTTCCTGAACAAAACAAACCTGAAAAAAATAAGCCCAAACAAAGGCTTTTGTGGATTGCTGAAGTTAATGGTGTAGCGGTTGGAACTTGTCGAGCGGATCGCGTGGAAAATGCGTGGGAATTATCCTGGACTGTTGCACCGGAAGCGCGCGGAAAAGGGTTTGCCCATCAAATGTTGTCTAAATTGGTGCATTACTTTGATGAACCATTAGTTGCACTGGTTAAGGTGGGTAATATTGCCTCGATGAAAGTAGCAGAACGTGCTGGCTTTGTTCTAAAGCAAGACACAGAGCAAGAAGGCGACATTTTGCTCTATACTCGTCGGCCTTCTTAGATTGCTTGCGTGAAAAAACTAATCATCAAAACGAATGCGAACTTTCGGCTCGTCTGGTTTTTTCTCGGTCGGTTTACGCAATGGATCGACCAGCTTTTCCAATCCATTAATTTTAATTTCTAACGCCAGTTGTAGCCATTGTCCTAGATTGCCATTCGGCCAGCCTTCGTGAGCAAACCAGAGTAAATAGGCTTCCGGTAGATCAATCAAAACACGACCTTGGTATTTACCAAATGGCATAGTTTGACGAGCAACTTGAACTAGATCTTCTTGTGAAAACATGGGCTTCGCTTAATGATGCTTAAGAGTGAGTATGTGGTGCGTATTTAAACATACGTGGGTTATTTGGCAAATGGTGGATCTTGTTTAAAACGCTTAATCAGATAATCACAAATACTTTGTAACTTCGGTGATGGTTGCCGCACTTTCGGATAAACCAACCAAACGCCGCTGTATGGATATTGATATTGTGTTAACAAGGGAATGAGCTTGCCGCTGGCGAGATCGTCGGTAACATAATAATCAGGCAATTGTGCGATACCTAAGCCTTTACGAACCGCATCTAATAAGGCTGGGCCTGAATTACTGCGCCATTGGCTGCCGACTTTTACTTCTTTGCGCTGTCCATCTTGTTGAAACAGCCAATGATTTTTGGAACCGATCAAGCATCGGTGTTTGTTCAATTCGGCTAATGTATGCGGCATGCCGTGCTGATCTATGTATTCTCGTGACGCACAAAGGTATTCGACCCTATCACACAAACGTCGGGACAAATGGCTGGAATCTTTCATGGCGCCCATGCGAATCGCCAGATCATAACCTTCTTCTATTAAATCTACTGAGCGGTTAGTAAGATGAAAATCCAGCTCTATTTTTGGGTGATGCAATAAAAAATCGTTCATCAAAGGCGCTATGTAGCGTTCACCAAAGGTGGTAGCGCAGGTCATTTTAAACGGGCCAATTGGCGCTTGGTTGAGGGTAGAAATCATTTCCTCGGCACTACTCAGCGCTTCAGGCAAGCCACGACAGTGTTGATAATATAAATCACCCGCGTCGCTTAAACGAATGCGTCTTGTGGTGCGAAATAGCAGTGTCGTACCTAGCTCGGCTTCGAGTTGAGTAATTAAGCGACTAATATGAGACGCCGACACGCTGAGCTTAATCGCTGCCGCCGAAAAGCTGCCTTGTCTGACGACTTCGACAAAGGCTTCCATGGCTTCCCAATTTTTCATCTCATTACCCTGCAATCGAAACGCTTAGATTAGCGCATTTTTAATAAAGTAAAAAATGATTGTTGCCATATGGCAATAATCATTTTCCAAATGGGAGATTATCCTTGTAATCATTTACGACTACACTAGTTGAATCGAAAATGAATCAATATACACATTGGAGTGCGCTATGAAATGTAAAGCTGCTGTTGCTTGGGGTCCAGGCCAACCACTTAAAATCGAAGAAGTTGACGTTCAGGATCCGCAAAAAGGCGAAGTACTTGTTCGCATGGTCGCAACAGGCGTTTGTCACACAGACGCGTTCACCTTGTCTGGTGAAGATCCAGAAGGCATTTTCCCTGCGATTCTTGGCCATGAAGGTGCAGGTGTTGTTGAAGCCGTGGGCGAAGGCGTTACCACGCTTAAAGTTGGCGATCACGTTATTCCTCTATACACCGCAGAATGTGGCGAGTGTAAGTTCTGTAAGTCTGGCAAAACCAACCTTTGCCAAGCGGTCCGTGTTACCCAAGGTAAAGGCCTAATGCCAGACGGTACTAGCCGTTTTAGCATTAATGGCGAGCCAATTTTCCATTATATGGGTACGTCTACCTTCTCTGAATACAGTGTGGTTCCTGAAATTTCTTTGGCGAAAATCCACGTTGACGCACCGCTAGAAAAAGTCTGTTTGTTAGGTTGTGGTATCACAACAGGTATCGGTGCAGTACTAAACACGGCGAAAGTTGAGGAAGGCGCAACGGTTGCTGTCTTTGGTTTGGGTGGCATTGGTTTGTCGGTTATCCAAGGTGCTCGCATGGCAGGAGCTTCTCGCATTATCGCTATCGATATCAACGAATCTAAATTCGAAATGGCGAAACAATTCGGCGCGACTGATTGCATCAATCCGAAGAAATTTGATGCACCAATTCAGCAGCTAATCGTTGATATGACAGACGGCGGCGTAGATTACTCATTCGAATGCATCGGTAACGTTCAAGTAATGCGTCAAGCGCTTGAGTGCTGTCACAAAGGTTGGGGCGAATCCATCATCATCGGTGTTGCTGGTGCTGGCCAAGAAATCTCTACTCGTCCATTCCAATTGGTAACCGGTCGAGTCTGGAAAGGCTCTGCTTTTGGTGGTGTGAAAGGTCGCAGCCAATTGCCTGGTTACGTAGAAGACTACATGAACGGCAAGATCGAAATCGACCCATTCGTGACACACACTATGCCGCTTGAGAGAATCAACGAAGCGTTTGATTTGATGCACAAAGGCGAGAGTATTCGTACAGTTATTCTTTTCGATAAATAATCGTGATCATACCGTTTTGATAAGCCCGCTAAGCGGGCTTTTTTAACACAGCTAAGGAGACAGCTATGGAATTGTTATCCAGCACCAAAAGCTTCGGCGGTTGGTTGAAGCGTTATAAGCATGAAAGCTTGTCAGTGAAAAGCGAAATGACCTTTGCCATTTACCTACCGCCACAAGCAGAAACGCAAAAAGTCCCTGTTTTGTACTGGTTGTCAGGTCTGACCTGTAACGATGAGAACTTCACACAGAAAGCCGGCGCATTTCGTAAAGCGGCAGAACTTGGTTTAGCTATTGTTTGTCCAGATACCAGCCCACGCGGAACGGATTATCCAAACGAGCATGAAAGCTACGACTTCGGTTCCGCTGCAGGGTTTTATATCAATGCCACGGTTGAGCCTTATTCGAATACTTACCACATGTATGATTACGTGGTTCAAGAATTGCCGCATTTGGTAGAAACCAACTTCCCTGTGACAGACAAGCGTTCGATCTCTGGTCACTCAATGGGTGGTCACGGCGCCTTGATTTGTGCGTTGAAGAACCCAGGTATGTATCAATCTGTCTCGGCCTTTGCGCCAATTGCTAACCCAACCAACTGTCCTTGGGGCGAAAAAGCCTTCACCGGATACTTGGGTGAAGACAAAGCCACTTGGAACGAATGGGATGCGACTTTGCTGATAGAGAATGCCAGTGAACGCTTACCTTTGTTTATCGATCAAGGCGAAGCTGATAACTTCTTGGTAGAACAACTAAAACCAGAAGCTCTAGAAGCTGCTTGTGAAAAAGCTGGACATCCGATCACGTTACGCCGTCAACCGGGCTACGATCACAGCTACTTCTTCATCGCCAGCTTCATCGACGATCACCTAGAACATCACTCCAGAGCCTTGAGTTAATCACTGGTTTCTCTTCATTGGAATCAACAAAAGCGAGCCATGGCTCGCTTTTTTATTGCTGGAAGTTTCGACACTGTTTAATTAATGCATCGATGTCCATATTTTGTTCGGTGCTGTCGGCGAGTCGGTTGATTTCGCTGTCTCGGTATTGGTCGTAGTCGAATGCGGCCGCTTGGTTGACGCCTGCCCAGTTTAGTAAGGCCTGCAGGGCTTCTGGGTGGTCAAATACGCCATGAAGATAAGTGCCGATGATTTTGCCGTCTTCTGATATGTAGCCTTCTTGTTCGCCGTTTTCTTTGTTTTGTTCATTATCTAAGAGAGCAAAGTGGTTTATTGTCGTATTGGCTGAAAAGCTCGACACGCCAGAGTGGATTTCGTAGCCAGTAACTTTTGCGTAATTGTTTGAAGAGCGGGATGAACTGCCTGAAAAGGCAAGTTGTCCATGACGTTGTTTAAGTTGTTTTTCTTCTTTAAGGACGGTTTCCATTGGTATAAAGCCAAATCCAGTCGATTGTGTGTTGGCGTGTTGGTTTTCTAGCCCCAGCGGATCGAGCAGTTGCTCGCCGAGCATTTGATAGCCACCGCAAATCCCAATGACTTTTCCGCCGTATCTTAGGTGTTTGTTCAGATAGTCTTCCCAACCTTCTTGTCGCAAAAAGGCGAGGTCGCTTTGCACGCTTTTGCTACCGGGTAGGATCACTAGATCCGCTGGTGGAATGCTTTCGTTCGAACCAACCAGTGTAACTTGAACATCAGGGTGAAGGCGTAGCGCGTCCCAGTCTGTGTGATTACTAGTACGCGGCATAATAGGGATGACGATGTTTAACTTTGCATTTGTGTCAGTTTTAATGGGGCTTTTGGCAACGGCGTCTTCGGATTCTAAGTGGAAACCTTTTAAGAAGGGGAGCACCCCCAAAACGGGTTTTCCAGTGCGTTCTTCGAGCCAGTCAAGGCCAGACTGTAATAAGCTAATATCGCCACGAAAGCGGTTTATCACAAAGCCAATGACTCGATCTTGCTCACTTGGGCTAAGTAAATCCAGCGTTCCAACGAGGTGAGCAAACACGCCGCCTTTGTCGATGTCAGCGATGATAATAACTGGACAATCGATGCTTTCGGCAAAGCCCATGTTTGCGATGTCGCGAGCGCGTAAATTAATTTCCGCTGGGCTGCCAGCGCCTTCAATTAAAACAGCTTGGTATTGTTCGGCTAAGCGATGATAAGAATCCAGCGCGGCGATTTTGGCAATACTTTTGTATTCGTGATAACCAACCGCATTCATGTTACCCACGGCTTTGCCTTGGATGATGACTTGCGCGCCTGTGTCTGTGTTGGGTTTAAGCAGAATCGGGTTCATGTCCACGTGTGGTTCAAGCCCCGCGGCATAGGCTTGCACAGCTTGGGCTCGGCCTATTTCATTGCCATCTTGCGTGACAGCGCTGTTTAATGCCATATTTTGTGGCTTGAATGGCGCGACTTGTATACCTCGACGAACGAATAAACGGCACAATGCCGTGACTAAGGTGCTTTTTCCTGCGTCCGAGGTGGTTCCTTGGATCATTAAACTAAAGGCTGGCATTCAGTATCATCACGCTTCAAATCAATAAGGTGATAGAATTCTACCTTACCTTCTTATCTTGTTAAGTGAAAAAACGACCTATATTTATGATCCTTTCTAATTTAGACAGTATTATTGATGCCTTTTTTGATAACTTCTTAGCTTTTTCTTCCTGCACCAGTTTGATTTTAGTATCGGCTTTGGTGCTTGATCGCTTATTAGGTGAGCCCAAAAGTTGGCACCCTTTGATTTGGTTTGGTCGCTGGGTGGATCTTTGTCGCAAGCATATCCAATTGCCCTTAGAGGCTTCGCAATCTCGTCAGCGAATGGTTGGTATGTTGGCTTGGCTGGTGGCGGTTTTGCCTTGGTTGCTGATTTTATTGGCTTTGTTTTGGCTATTACCAAACTGGTTGGATACTCTTTTTTCTGTGTTGGTGTTGTATTTTGCCATTGGTTGGCAGAGTTTACGTGAACATGCGTTGGCGATTTATCAGCCTTTATCTGCATCGCCATTATCAGAAGAGAAGCTCGATGAAGCACGCCGCGCAGTGAGTTATATCGTAAGCCGTGATACTCAAAATTTAGATGAATCGGCAGTAGCGAAAGCGGGTATTGAGTCGGTATTAGAAAATGGCAGTGACGCGATTTTTGCTCCCATCTTTTGGTTTCTTATATTCGGTGCGCCTGGTGTGCTTTTGTATCGCCTTGCCAATACACTTGATGCTATGTGGGGCTACAAAACAGAATCCTTGCTGTATTTTGGTTGGTTTGCGGCACGTTTTGATGATGTGCTGAATTATGTTCCAGCTCGCCTTGTTGTTTATACCTATGCCGCTTGTGGTCATTGGCGTGCTTCTATTCGTAGTGCGCGACGTCCTTCTACTCGTTGGAAAAGCCCAAATGCAGGCCCTGTAATGGCGGCAGGCGCTGGTGCATTAGGCGTTCAATTGGGTGGCGAAGCGCCGTATTTTGGAAAAGTAGAAACCAGACCAATTCTGGGGGAAGGTGATTTACCTGCTCCTCACCATTTAAAAGAAGCTATTTGGCTGGTGGATAAAAGCGTATTTTTATGGGGATTGGTTATATGTCTGTTGGTCTAAAATCTTCGAAGTTAGACAGCTCTTCAAGTTTAGGAAATGCTCCAAATCTAGAAAGCACGCCGCCGAAGCATGGTGGCGATTTAGCTTATTGGCAACGTAAGGTTGGCAGCAAGGCGTTAAATTGGTTGGATTTATCTTCAGCATGCAATCGTGAACCTTGGCCGATTCCCGAAATAGCGCCTTCCTTGTGGATGGATTTACCCGATCAAGCGGATTTACTAGACGAAGCCGAGCGCTATTTTGGTCGTCGTCCCAATGCAATTGGCGCGGGTTCGCAGCATATTATTGAGTCTCTGCCGCCGATGTTGCTGGCTTGTCAGTCTTCAACTCAGCTCGTCGCAAATCAAACAGTTTTTGTGCCTCGTATTGGTTATCAGGAACATGCTTTTGCTTGGAAAAAGTGGGGCTTTGATATTGCCTATTACGATGCTTTAGAGGAGTTATTAGAGCAAGAATGGGCTGTTGCTGTGGTGATTCAGCCAAATAATCCAACCGGAGAAATCGCACCAGGCAAGGCTTTGTCTCAGCTTATTGCTCATGCGGAGCAAAAAGGCGCGCATTTAGTAGTAGACGAAGCCTTCATTGATGCTTGTCCTGAATTAAGCCTATTGAATCACCAAAATAGTTCAGATTTGAGTGAGTCGCTTTTTATTATGCGATCGGTTGGTAAGTTTTTTGGTTTGGCAGGAGCTCGTGTTGGGTTCGCTTTTTGTGCCAGTAAATGGCAAGCCGCGCTAAATAATTTGCTTGGACCTTGGCCTGTTGCCACGGCGAGCCTGTATTTGGTGCAATTAGCCTTTGCTGATAAAGCTTGGCATTCTCAAGCTTTGCAAGGCTTAAAAGTACGACAAGCTGCCTTTGTTGAACGTGTGATGCCAAAATTCAATACTATTTTTGATTCTCAAGATTATGTATTGAGCCCGCTGTTTGTGACTTGGTTTCTCGATAGTCATGAGTATGCAGCGCAAGTTTTTGAAATGTTGCATCAAGTCGGTGTTCATACTCGCTTAGGCGAAGGTTGGATTCGTGTGGCATTACCGGCTTTGCGTGAAATGGATGCTTTAAATAGCGCATTGATTCGTTTATTAAAAACAGAGGGAGGCCGAGAGCTAGCATGAAGCATCTCGTTTTAGGTGGCGTTCGTAGTGGTAAAAGTGCTTTCGCTCAAGAACAAATAACGGCTTGCGGAAAACCAGTCTGTTATGTGGCGACGTCTCAAGTGTGGGATGACGGCATGGCAGACCGAGTGCGCTTGCATAAAGACAACCGACCGAGTGAATGGCAATTGATAGAAGAGCCGTTAGCATTGGCAAGAGTCTTACATTCTCTTAATTCACCTGATCAAGCAGTCATCGTTGAGTGTTTTACCTTATGGATGACGAACTTATTGTGCCTAGAAGATGAAACTCGTTTGGAAGATGAAAAACAAGCGCTACTAAAAGCGGTTGAAGTATTCGAAGGGGATTTAATTCTAGTATCGAGTGAAGTGGGTTTAGGTATTATGCCGATGAATGCGCTGGCTAGGCGTTTTGGTGATGAGGCTGGCGCAATGAATCAGGCGCTAGCTAAATTGACCGATCGGGTAACTTTTGTTGCGGCCGGCCTACCATTGCCGCTAAAATCCTAATCTTTTATTTCCACTCAATCTTTTCTTGTATTATGTTATTCCCTTAGTGGCACATAATTGAGAAATCAGAACCAATAGCGAAAGGCGTAGGAGCTTTGATGACCCCTTATTCAAAAGATTTTCCGGTATCTTGGGAAGAGTTACATAGGAATGCTCGCGCTTTGTCTTGGCGTTTGCTTGAGCAAGGTCCTTGGAAGGGAATTATTGCGATTACTCGTGGCGGTTTAGTGCCAGCGGCTATTTTATGTCGTGAAATGGATATTCGCCTGATTGATACGATTTGTATTGTTAGTTACGGTGCCGGCGAGAAAGGCGATGGAGTAATGAAGCAAGGTGAGCTGAACGTTTTGAAAGGCGTAGAAGGCGACGGTGAAGGCTTCATTTTGATTGATGATCTAGTTGATACAGGGCGTACTGCGGCAAAAGTACGTGAAATGTTGCCTAAAGCTCATTTTGCGACCATTTACGCAAAACCTGCTGGTAAGCCATTGGTTGATACTTTTATTACCGAAGTAAGCCAAGATACGTGGATACGTTTTCCTTGGGATATGGAATATACTTTTTCAACGCCCTTGGCGGATCGTCAAGCAAAGTAAGTATTCACTTCAGCCACATATATTCCTTAAAAAGAAAGTCTAAAAAGAAAGCCTCAACAGAAAGTTAGTTATTGTTTGACACAAAAGAAGCGAGAGAGCTTGCAAAATTACACAAAACTCTCGTTTCTTTTACACAGTTTTCAGCTAACTTTATGGTTATATTCGTCTCTAAAGAAGAGTTAAATAAAAATTAAGGTCGGCGAGAAAATGGCTATTTCACGCATTTTTAATGCAAACATTTTTATACAAGTACAATAGGATTTTAATATGTGGCAAACGTTAACTAAAGTTGCTTTGGCTGGTATTTTATCGTTTGCGATGATTTTACCAGCTTGGGCTGAAGGTACAGTGGCTCGTGCTCAATTTTCAACAGATGTTGTAGATCGAGAGCCGATTGATGATATTGGGCCCACTGTAAAAGTAGAATATGGCGAAATACAAAGAGTGTATTTCTTTACTGATTTACGTGATATGTCTGGCAGCCAAGTTATTCATCGTTGGAAACTGGATGGCGAAGATCAAGCTGATATAGGATTTGATATAGGTGGTGACCGTTGGCGAGTATGGTCAAGTAAACGATTAATGCCTGGTTTTGATGGTAAATGGAGTGTTGATGTCGTTCAGGATGGCCAAGTGATTGAAAGTCGTTCATTCGATTATGTAGATGAAGGTTAGTAAATCAGGCATTATTTACTGCTAAATTGTTGATATCGACTAAGGATTAATATGCCTCATTTACGTGTTCGTGGACTAGCTTTTGACGAATTAGAATCTATCGCAGATATCCTGATAGAAAACTTAGCTGAAATTACTGATACACCTAATTTACATTTTACACTTGAGTACCAAGCAACGACGTATCTTGCGGTTGGCGGCGCTTCTCCTGCTTATCCATTCTTTGATGTTTTGTGGTTTGACAGAGGCGATGAAGTAAAGCGCAAAGTAGCGTTAATCATCGAAGAATTGGTTAGACCATTGGTAGATAGTGGCCAAGACATTACCGTTTTGTTTCATGATCTACAGGGCAAAGATTATTACGAGAATGGCGAGCACTTTTAAGAGATAACCCCCTCCCAACCTCCCCCTTAGCAGGGGGAGGAGCTGAAGCCCCTTATCTTCAAGTGTAGGGTTAGGGTGGGGTTGTTCGAGACTATCTTTGAAATTCGTAGACACTTCCCAAGTGCATTATCTGAGTTAATTCATCTAATGCGTTGCGGCTTTCGATTAACAGCTGCGGATCGGCAAGGTCTTTTTCATGCAGTTCATCCCGGTAATGCTTATCTACCCAGATATTTAAACGCTCAAACAAGGCGTCATTCATCAGTGTCGATGGATTAATAGCTTGTTGCTCAGCTTGCGTTAGGGCAACGCGAAGTCGAAGGCAAGCTGGGCCGCCGCCGTTGCTCATGCTTTGTTTGAGGTCGAAGACTTTGATCTCATTGATCGGCGATTGACCAATAACTAGGCTATTTAAATACGCCCAAACTGCTGGGTTATTTTCGCATTCTCCCGGTACAACCAAAACCATGTCATCGTCGCCACGGCTTAATAGTTGGCTGTTAAACAGGTAAGACTGAATGCAGTCTTGTACTGATACGGCATTACTCGGAACTTCAATCAAGTGGAACTTAGATTCTCTTTCTCCCCAAGCTGTGAGCAAGTCTTGCTTCATCTTGGCGGTATCCAAGAAGGCTTCTTGGTGATAGAAGTGCGCATTGCGATTGCCAACGGCGATGACGTCATTGTGGAAAACACCAGCGTCGATGACGTCTGGATTTTGTTGTGCGTAAACCACTTGATTTGCTGATAATCCATGACGACGCGCCACGGCCTGTGATGCTTCTAATGTATGGCGAGCTGGAAACTTAGCAGGATGTGGCGCGCTGTTGTTGAAGGCTTCCATTCCATACACAAAGAATTCGATGCCTTGTTCGCCATAACCATGGCAAAAACGTGTGTGGTTTGCTGCTCCTTCATCGCCAAAGTGATCGACACTAGGCAACGCTGGATGATGAGCGAAATGTTTTTCGTCTTTAAAGGTCGCTTGTAAAATCGCGCCAGTGGTTTCATGTTCGATGGAACGATGGAATTTATTTACTAAGTTTGCAGGCGTGAAATGCACTCGCTTGTCACTGGTGTCACCACTTGGCGATACGGTTGCAGCGTTGGCTGTCCACATACAAGACGCAGAACTAACCGCAGCAAGCAGCTTGGGTGCTTGTTTGGCAGCTTGTTCTAATATATTTGCGTCACTACCAGAAAAACCTAAACGGCGCAGCGTTGGGATATGTGGGCGCTCGTGTGGCGCGAGTACACCTTGAACAAATCCCATGTCAGCCAAGGCTTTCATTTTTACTAAGCCTTGTTTTGCCGCTGCTTTTGGATTGGATGGACGTGCCGAGTTATTCAATGAAGCGACGTTACCAAAAGATAGGCCGCTGTAGTTGTGGGTTGGGCCCACTAAGCCGTCAAAATTGGCTTCTGTCGCAGTGTTCATAATGACCTCTTGTAAATTGTGTCTTCTGTGTCGTTAAAGGGTAATGCCGTGACCAAGTTTTTCCGGCATGGTTAAGCTGTCTGCCTCAATACTGGCAACTGGGTAAGCGCAATAATCTGCTGCATAGTAAGCGCTGGCTCTATGGTTGCCACTAGCGCCTGTGCCACCAAATGGTGCGTTGCTTGATGCACCGGTAGTTTGGCGGTTCCAGTTGATAATGCCAGCACGGCTATACTGTAAGAACCATTCATACTCGGCTGCGTCATCGGATAAGAGACCGGCAGACAAACCAAACTTGGTGTTGTTGGCGATGTTCATGGCTTGATCCAAAGAGTCATAACGAATCACCGTCAGCAAAGGGCCGAAATATTCCTGATCTGGAAGCTCGTCTAGCATGTCTGTTGCGTCGATAATACCCGGTGTAACAAAGCCGGTTTGGCTGTCGCCGCGGGTCATTTCTAGGATTGGTGATGCGCCTAATTTGATCAGTTTTTGGTAGGCTTGCAGTAAACCGTCGGCGGCTTGAGCTGATACGACAGGTCCCATGAATGGCTGTTCGACCGCATCAAAACGATCGATTTTTAGCGCTTTGGTTGCCGTTACTAGGGACTGCAAAATCGCATCGCCAAGCTTGCCTTTCGGCAATAATAAACGACGGGCACAAGTACAACGCTGTCCTGCTGATATAAAGGCTGACTGGATGATTTCATGCACGGCAGCACGTTGATCCGCCACTTGTTCAGAAACTAATAATGGGTTGTTGCCGCCCATTTCTAACGCCAAGATTTTGCCCGGATGGCCAGCAAAATCGTTGTGTAAAATGTGACCTACTTGTGGACTGCCGGTGAAGAATAATCCGTCGATGCCTTGGTGATTGGCCAAAGCAACGCCAGTGTCGCGCTCGCCTTGAATCAAGTTAAGTACGCCAGCTGGCAGACCAGCTTTTTCCCATAACTGAATGATCAAATCCGACGTAGCAGGAGCTTGCTCGCTTGGTTTAAAAACTACTGTATTACCTGCAATCAGCGCTGGAACTATGTGGCCATTGGGTAAATGCCCGGGAAAGTTGTAAGGGCCAAATACAGCAACCACACCATGTGGACGATGGCGTAGTCGGGCTGTGGCACCAGGCATAGGCGTGGTCTTTTCACCTGTTCTTTCGTGATACGCCTGTTTGGAAATCGCGACCTTGCCCACCATAGCAGCGGCTTCGGTGCGGGTTTCCCAGATTGGTTTGCCGGTTTCGCGGCTAATGGCGGTAGCGATTTCTTCGCTGTGCTGTTTTACCAATTCTGCGAAGGCTTCAATAATCGTTAAGCGTTCTTCTAAAGGGCGATTAGCCCAAGTAGGAAATGCAGAGCGAGCAGACTTGATGGCTAAATCTACTTGGTCTGAAGTGGCTGTGTTGGCTTGCCATACTAAACTTGCATCTGCTGGGTCGATAGAGCGGAGTAGCTGGCCTTCGCCTGCTAACCATTGACCATTAATATAATGTGCTTGTTTCATGATAGCTCCTGTTAATTCGTGCACTTTTAACTTTAGTACTTTCAATTCTGATAAAGGTTAAGCGCACTTATCTTGAATAGGGTGATAGTTCCACGATTCGAACGGGTTCTTTGTTTATTATGCAGAGGCAGTCTGCTTCCTCTTGAGTCAAAGTCATAGCGCTGCCAGGCGGTATTGAGCGTTGAATCAGAATGCAACGAAAGTCTTTTACCTTGGCATTCGAGACAAGATAGTAATTACCTTCGCTCATCCCTTCGCCCTTGCCTTCACGGATGCCTTTAGGTTGACCTATGTTAGCAAGGCAAAGTCGGCTGTCACGGACTGCTCGTATGTCTTGCACACGAGCCTCTAAACTTGGGCCGCCATCAAAAATGTCGACGTAGTTTTCATAACGAAAGCCTTCTTGTTCTAATAAACGACGGGCTGGCACCGTATTTTTGTGAACTTGTCCCAAGACGTCGCGGGCTTCTTGTGGCAGCAAGTTAACGTAGACTGGGTTGTTCGGCATAAGCTCAGCAATAAACTGTTTGTTACCTTGAGAGGTAAGTTCGTCAGCTTCTTTAAAATCAATAGAGAAGAAGTGGCGGCCAAGACTCTCCCATAGAGGAGAAATGCCATTTTCATCACTAACACCACGCATTTCCGCGAATACTTTATCGGTAAAACGTTCAGGAAATTGTGCCATGAACATAAAACGTGCCTTAGAAAGCAGTTGGCCGTTTTTTGAATGACGGTAATCTTCTTCTAAAAACAGTGTGCAGATCTCACTAAATCCGGTGAAGTCATTATTAAGTATCAGAGTAGGAATGGCGTTATGTACACCAAGTTCACGGGATGCGTGAGTAATGGTTCCTAGATGATAGCTGTAGAAGGGTTCATCTAAACCAACCGTAGCTAATATTCCACAGGTACCAACAATGTCACCTGTTGTGGTATCTTCAAGTACCATCAAATAATCTTCATTGTGGGGCTTGGTGACGTTTTCTTTGTTAAAAGAACGCACGGCGCCGTCGATTTTCTTTTGTAGAATGGCTTCATCAGACACCAAGGAGGTAAAACCAATGCCGGTTTTTTCTGCAAGTCGGTAAAGTGACTTTAGGTCATTCTGACAAATGGGGCGTATGACCATCATGATGGTGTTCCTCGTATTTAATTAAGCTGCTTTTGACGGTTATTAAGATCATGCAGATCGTTATTATTGTTTATAGAGCAACCCACTGGATACGCTTTCCGGATGAAATGCCTAGCCTTTCTTGGGTCGATTTTTCTAATGCTAATCCTGCTACTTGCGGCTCAGCAGGTGCGGCAGTCACTCTGAAATTCTCTAAATGGCCTGCAGATATAAGATGGATAGCGCCTTTTGAGGTTTCTGTTAGCGTCAGTGCCTTGTCTGTTTTCTGGTTGGTAATGGTGTGCAGGCTTTCTGTTCTTGCTTCGATACTAGGGCCGGCATCAAATATGTCCACATAGCCACGGAACTCAAAACCTTCATCTAATAAAATGTCTGCACTTTGCCCTGAGTTTTCATGCACTACACCAATTGCTTCTTGTGCGGCTTCTGGCAAGGTCGGAACATAAATCGGGTAGCGAGGCATTAATTCTGCGATAAAATTTTTATTGCTGACACCTGAAAGATAGTCGGCTTTCTTGAAGTCCATGGTAAAAAAGTGTTTTCCCAAGGCGTCCCAAAAAGCAGAGTAGCCGTGTTTGTCACTTTCGCCGCGCAATTCTGCAAATAAACGCTTAGTAAAACGCTCTGGATAACGAGCAATAAAGAGTAGGCGTGCTCTGGATAACAAAGACATAGCAAGGGGGTTCTGGTGCGCCTTGTCGACCACTAAGGCAATAAGTCGGCTGGTTCCGCTATAGTCATGGCATAAGAAGAGTGCAGGAATTCGATTGTGAATTTGCAACTGTGGCGACGCATGAACCACTTCATCAATGCGATAGCTGTAAAACGGTGTATCGACTCCCACCATGGCATCGATGCCACAACAACCAACAATCTGTTCATTGCTGGTATCCACCAACACAAACAAGTAGGATTCGTCGCCTGGCTGTACGACATCAGTTTGAAAAGAACGACGAGAAGACGCGATTTTGTCGTTGAGGCGTTCTCTGTTTGCGGGGAAGTTTGTAATACCAATACCCGCCTGTTGAGCAAGGCGTTCCAGCGCAGGAAGATCGGCAAAATCTACTGGACGTACTAGATACATAGAAAATTCCTGAAAATGGGTTAGGGCGATAATATGTAAGTATTATTGCTGAGTTCTATAGTACGTGTAAGAGAGTAACTTTCGCATTAGCGACAAGTTTTTCTAGATATTGGCTAATTATGGTCGATTTTTAAAAAGTATAGAGGTTTTAAATATGAAAGCGGGCGTTTATCAACATTATAAAGGGGCGCTGTACTGGGTTGAGCGAGTGGCAAAACACAGCGAAACTGAGGAAGAGTTAGTTATTTATCAGGCTTTATATGGAGAATTCGGCTGGTGGGCAAGACCGCTAAGTATGTTTCAAGAGTCTGTTGAAATAAATGGTGAAAGAATCCCGCGCTTTGATTGGGTTAGATCGGAGCGCGACGCGGGATAATTCTACTAGAATGTGGATGCATCAAACTGGTGGATGCATCCAGGGAGATTCACGCATAAAGTAAATGATCTGTTCTCTCAGCCAACGATGGGCAAGGTCATTATTGAAGCGTTCATGCCAAAAAATATGGATAGGGTGTCGACCACTATATTCATCGAGCTCCAATACTTCTTTTGGAATTGGCAATAATTTCACGGGATAAAAGTGCGCTTTTTCGCACATTACCTGTAAGAACAAATCGCCGATTGAGCGAGAAGTGACGAGCGCCATTCCTCTTTTTACCGCTTGCATAGCGACCATCAAACTGTCTGTTTCCAAATCTGGTTGAATGCAATGACCTTGTTGTTTTAGCTTTTGCTCAGTTTTAGAAAAAGTGCTGTGTCGGTTGTTACGCAAGTGATGGGTGACCACTTTGTGGGATAACAGCTCTGTTACCGTCAACTCTTCTTTGTGATAAAGCGGATGCGCTTCACTTAATATAATACAAGCTTCCATGTAGCCTATTAGCTTGCTGCGAACATTACCGGGCGTATCGTTGATGCGCATAATCCCAAGATCTACATTGCCTGAAACTAGTTCATCTAGGTGGGAATCTCCCCATGAACTTATGGCTAATCGCATGCCTGGTGCCTGATATTGTAATGACGCTAATAATGGCTCAATAAAATTTTCTAAATCTCCTTCATCTACACGTAGCTTGAAACGTCGATCTAGGTTTTTTAAATCTAGTGAGTTCGGGCTCATTAATTCAGAAAGAGAGTTTAAAATTGGCTGAATTAAATCGTGTAATTCCGAGGCTCGCGCTGTTGGGCTAAGACCATAAGCTTGGCGAGTGAAAAGCGAGTCTTTAAATAATTCTCTTAAGCGTTGCAAGCTCTTGCTCAGTGCTGGCTGTGTCACTCCAAGTCTTTCTGCGGCGCGTGAAACACTGCCTTCTTCCATAATAGTGACGAAAGCGACGAGTAGCTTAATATCTAGTTTTAAGATGTCGTCTAGATGCATGATCTTCTCAATAGTATTTTTAGATTAGAAAGCAGGAGCCTTATCTATTCGATAAGGCTCCGTCCTCTAAATACAATGGTTAGTTATTATTTAAAGGTAATGTTAAGCGGTATTATTCAAAATCTTCGTGATGACGATATTTGACTCGGAATAATATAGTGTAAAACACAGGTACAGCGATCAGTGTCAGTATTGTCGCGAAGCCTAAGCCAAAGGAAATGACCACGGCCATGCCTTCAAAAAACGCATCGTAAAGTAATGGCACCATACCAAGAATGGTCGTGATAGCGGCCATACAAACTGGACGGACACGGCTTACAGCAGAGATGAATATCGCTTCATACTTCTCTGTGCCTTGCTCAAGTTCATAGTTTATTTGGTCCGCTAATACGATACCATTTTTCACCGTCATACCTGACAAACTCAAGAAACCAAGCAAAGCCATAAAACTGAATGCTGAGTTCATCACCAGTAAGCCGGTAGAAACCCCAATCAATGCTAGTGGCACACAGAACCAAATGGTTAGTGGCACACGAATTGAGTTAAACAGTAATATGGTGATGATAAACATAAACAGGTAGCCCATAGGCAAAGCCTTGAATATGTTAGCTTGAGCATCGGTACTGCTTTCGTATTCTCCGCCCCAATCTAATACGTAACCAGGTGGTAAATGAATAGCTTCGATTGCACCATGTGTACGAGAGAAGATCGCCATTGCGGTTTCATCACCTAAAATTTTAGGGTCAGCCATCACCGTAATAGTACGTTTACGATCTCGACGTTCAATAATTGGATCTTCCCACACGGTTTCAAATCCAGACACCAACGTAGAAAGGGTCACATAAGATCCTGACGCAGGGCTATAAATTTGTAAATCGCGAATTTGATCGATAGAAACGCGTTCATTTTCAGGCGCTGTTCGCACGATAGGTAACAAATCTGTACCTTCACGATACAAACCAATTTGAGATCCAGTAAAGTTAGTCAACAAAACGTCGTCTAATTCAGCTTTACTGATACCTAGGCGTCGAGCTTGAGCATCATTAAAGATTGGGCGAAGTACCTTAACAGGCTGGCGCCAGTTGTCTTTGATATTTTCAAGTCCACCGTCAGCGCGATAAATCTCTTGGATTTGTGCACTTACTTGACGCAAAAATTTAGGATCTGGACCACTAATACGAGCTTCCAGTTTAGCACCACTAGATGGCCCTAATTGTAGGCGTTGTAGTTTTACTTCCAGCTCCGGATACTCTTCCTGCATTTTGTAATACAAGTCTTTGAGTAAGCTAGGAATTACGTCAGCATTTTTGGTACGAATAATGAACTGAGCGTAACTTGAGTTAGTTTGTTCCGCTGTGTAGGTCAACATGAAACGCAAAGCACCTTGGCCTGTTGTTGACGTTACATTGTTAATACGATCGTCTTTCAACAGATCACTTTCAATCTGTTTTACGGTTTCGTAAGTGCTATCAATGTGGGTTCCTTCCGGCATCTGAATGTCCATATAAAACATTGCGGTTGTCGAAGGTGGGAAAAAAGATTGTTTTACAAATTGGAAAGCCCAACCTGCAGTAAATAAGCTACCAATTAAAAGAATGACCGTTACCCAGCGGTAGTGCATAGCTTTATCTAGCAACCATTTATAACCAGTAAAGATAAAACCTTTGTAAGGGTCGACTAGCTCTTCTGCTGAACCGTCTTCATTGTTGGCTTTTTGGATTGTTTCTTTGAAGAATAAATCACAGAAAAAAGGCGTCAGTGTAATAGCTGTGATCCAGCTTAATAGCAGAGAAATCAACAAAACATAGAACAGCGAACCAACGAATTCACCAACAGCATCAGGTGATAAACCAATCGGTGCAAAAGCGGTAACCGCAATGACGGTTGCACCTAAAAGCGGCCATTTAGTTTGTTTTACCACAGCGCTGGCCGCTTGCAATTTGGTCATGCCTCTTTGCATGCCAATTAGCACCCCTTCGGTCACTACGATGGCATTGTCTACTAGCATCCCGAGGGCGATTATCAAACCACCTAAGGAAATTCGTTGTAAGTTGATATGGAAGTAATCCATCACAATGAAGGTACCAAGAATGGTAAGCAATAGAATGATACCAATCAAAACACCGGAACGAATACCCATGAAAACCAAAAGAACTAGGATAACGATACCAACGGCTTCAACCAAGTTGAGCAAAAAGTTCGATACAGAACGATCCACTTCTTTCGACTGGAAGTAAATTGGTTCCATGTTTAGACCAACAGGTTGTTGATACTGTAGTTCTTCAATACGGTTCTCTAAAGCTTCGCCAATTTTCACCACGTTTACATCTGATGAGAAGGAGATACCGAGCAGGAGTGATTTAGCCCCATTGAAATCAACTATTTGAGTTTGTGGCTCAACATATTCACGTTTAACGGTAGCGATATCACGTAGACGAATTAAGTTTCCATCCGATGGAGTACCGACAATAAGGTTCTCAAGCTCAGATATGTCTTTGAATTCACCAGTCGGGCTAATGCGAATATACTCGCTGCCAACTTTTACGCGTCCAGCGTTTGATACACTGTTTTGGTTCGATAATAAGTCTTCTAATTGGCTTGGTGCGATGCCCATATTGGCCATTTTAGAACGAGAAATTTCAATGGTGACTTGCTCATCTTGTTCTGCAGCAACAGTCACTTTCGCCACACCATCAACCAATACTAATTCACGCTTGATGTAATCAACGTAATTTTTAAGGTCTTTATATGGATAACCTTCGCCAGTGATTGCCAGCATTACGCCGTAAACATCACCATAGTCGTCTAGCACCATTGGTGTTGCTACGCCGCTTGGGAAGCTGCCCTGAATATCTCTAATTTTCTTACGCACTTCGTCCCATATCTGCTTTAGTTCTTTAGCACGATAGGAGTCTTTAATGGTTAGCTGAACTTTTGAATAGCCTGCTTTTGAGGTCGATGTAATTTTATCAACATAAGGTAAGTTCTGTAGTTCCGTTTCAATAGGGTAGGTCACTTCCTCTTCTACCTGTTCTGGAGATGCACCAGGGTATTGAGTGATGATCAACGCATCCTTGATAGTAAATTCAGGGTCTTCTAATTGACCAAGACTGGTAAACGCAAGGGTACCACCGATCAATAGGATCAGAGTCACCATCCAGCTTGTTACTTTGCGTTGAATGAAATAAGCAGCAATATCCATTATAGACCTCGCTCACGTGTCCAAGGGCGAACATGCATTGACTCAGTGAGACTGTTTACGCCAGCGGCAACGACTTGGTCTCCCGCTTCAAGCCCGGAAGTGATTTCAATTTGATTACCTTGTAAGGATCCTAGTCTCACTACACGTGTATTCACTTTGCTAGTGTCTTTATTGAAAACCCAAACCGTGCTTTCGGATTTGCCTGTGTCAGTATTTTCGTGGCGCATAACCGCTTCAACAGGGATAACAATATGTCTTGTAATGCCTAAAAGGCGACTTAAATCGATGTCGACGTTTGCTGTCATGCCTGGTAATAAAGTATGTTTTGACTCACCATTACGGATCAAACTCAATGACACATCATAAGCCATCGTTGTTTGATCAGGCGTTGTATTGTGTTCTTTGTATATTCCTGACAATACTTCGTTTGGAGCGACGTCAACAACGACATTTGGTTGGTAGTCTGACTGTGTTGATTTAATACTGACCACTAGGCTTTCTGGAACTTGAAACTCAACATCTAAATCATCAATGTTTTGTATGTGCATAATAGGTGCAGCAGCGCTGATGTATTGGAAGTTTTCTGTCGAAACAGAGGAAATGACTCCTTTAAATGGTGCGTAAACCTTAGTGTATTGAAGTTGGTTTTTAGCAGATTGTAGGGCGTTATTAGTTTGATCCAATGTTGCTTTACTTGAGTCATACTCAGATTTAGTTGTAGCATTTTGCTTAAATATTGCCTGAATACGCTTAAACTGTGCCTCGGCAAGACTTTGGTTTGCTTCAGCAAGCTCTACTTCAAGTTTGAAATCAGTTGGATCCAGTAAAGCTAGAAGTTCGCCTTTATTGACCCGTTGACCAGCGACAACATTTACTTTCATTAATTGTCCACCAACGCGGAAGGCAATATCTGCTTCTTCACTGGCTTTTAATTCTGCAGGAAAGCGACGAATGTTTATTGAATCTGTTGCCTCAATGGTAATTAATTTTACTGGTCGCACAATTTCTTTTTCTACAGCTGATTCATCTTCGTTCGATGAACAGCCAGTTAGCAGCAGAGATGCTGCTAACGTTAAACCAATAATCGTATTAATACGTTTTTGGGAATTCATTGATTACTCCGTAAAAATATAGGAAATACTTAGATGAATGTATTTTATATCTCTGGAGTTAGGATATAAACTTTTAAATATATATGAAAGATATTCCCTATGTTAGATATCTGTCTTATAGGTTATGTTTTATTGGGTTTTTTCTAACTCATCTAAAAATGTTTCCAGAATGAGATTGGCACGAGCACCTTTTCGAGTGATTGCTGAAAACTGGGTGATGTAATGGCATTCATCGGGAAGAATGGCACGCATGCGGCCGTCACGAATCCAATGTTCTGCTACATGGTCGGGTAAAAAACCAATATAACGTCCTGTCAAAATAAGGAAGGCAATCCCTTCTCGGTCAGTCGCGGTAGCACTTGCGGTAAGAGGTTGGTGTTGGGCTTTTATTTCAGGTGTTTGCGCATAAGCAGGAAGTACTGCGTCAAAGTCTTTGAGTTTGTTTTTGGATATTTTGCCATCTGTGACCGAAAATAATGGATGAGTATCGCTGCAATAAAGTTTGGATTCTTCTTCGTATAGATGGTGATAATCTAAACCGCTGAGTATTTTTAGGTCTGGCACTATGCCAACATGCAAGCGCCCATCTAACACACCTCGTTCTACATCCGTGGGTGGAATCATCCGAATATTGATAGCAACTTGCGGGCCTTTGTCTTTTAGTCCTGCTAAAGCTCTTGTAATACGTGTATGTGGCAGGGTCACAAGATTATCGGTAATGCCAATGTTTAATTCACCTTTCAAATGTTGATGAAGCGCATTGATGTTGGTTCTGAAATCTTCGATGGATGACAATAGTTGTAAGGTGAAGTCGTATACTTTGCTACCTTCATTGGTTAGCGAAAAACCTGAGCGGCCACGTTGACATAAGCGAAAGCCTAAACGTGTTTCTAAATCAGATATGGCAATACTGATCGCGGCGCGACTGATATTTAACTCAACTTCGGCAGCGGAAAATCCGCCACATTCCACCACTGTTCGGTAGATTCGTAAGATACGAAGATCAGCATCGCTTACCTGGCTTTGAAATTGATTCATTATTTATTCTGCCCTAGAGATCTTAGTTAAGTAAAAGATTAACTAAGCGTTAATAGATTCGACTTTTTATAATCTATTCCTCTTGTCATAGTAGAGTCAATGTTTGTCATCAGTGTGGCTTTTACTCTGTCGTAATGATGCCAATAACCCTTTTATAATGACTATATGGAGTACTCATGGAAATCATCGGACACTTGATCGGCGGTAAACATTCAGAGCAAGCCGAACGTACTCAAGATGTGTTTAATCCAGCAACTGGCAAGGTGGCAAAAAAAGTTGCCATTGCTTCTCGTGAAACGGTAGAAGAAGCGATTTCAGCCGCTCAAGCTGCGTATCCAGAATGGCGCAATACTCCGCCATTAAAGCGTGCGCGCATTATGTTTAATTACAAAGCCTTATTAGAAAAACATTCCGATAAAATTTGTGAACTCATCGGTGCTGAGCATGGAAAAATTTGCCATGACGCTGCGGGTGAATTACAGCGCGGAATTGAAAACGTTGAGTACGCCTGTGGTGCACCAGAATTGTTGAAAGGTGAGTACAGTAAAAATGTTGGTCCAAATATCGATTCTTGGAGTGAGTTCCAACCGTTAGGTGTGGTGGCCGGTATTACGCCCTTTAACTTCCCTGCGATGGTACCACTGTGGATGTTTCCGATGGCGATTGTATGCGGTAATACGTTTGTCTTGAAACCGTCTGAACGCGATCCAAGTACCGCATTGTTTATCGCGGAACTATTGCATGAGGCTGGTTTGCCTGCTGGTGTATTTAATGTGGTAAATGGCGATAAAGTGGCTGTTGATACCTTATTGGAAGATAAGCGAGTAAAAGCCGTGAGCTTTGTCGGTTCCACGCCGATTGCCGAATACATTTATAGCAAAGCTAGCGCAAACGGCAAACGATGCCAGGCTTTAGGCGGCGCGAAAAATCATGCTATTGTCATGCCGGATGCGGATATGGATAACGTTGTCAGCCAGTTACTTGGTGCAGCTTTTGGCTCCTCTGGCGAGCGTTGCATGGCCTTGTCAGTAGCAGTTGCGGTTGGTAAAGCCGCTGGTGATGCTTTGGTTAGCAAAATGGCCGAAGCCATGAAGCCTCTTAAAGTGGGTGAATGTTCAGATAAAACCAATGACTTTGGTCCAGTTATCACTAAAGAGCATAAAGACAAAGTGGTTGGTTTTATTGATAGCGCTGAATCACAAGGTGCGACGATTGTTGTTGATGGTCGTCACCCTAATGTTTCAGGTTATGAAAATGGTTTCTTTGTTGGTGCGACGCTTATTGATGGCGTGACCAAAGACATGGAAAGCTACCAACAAGAGATTTTTGGTCCTGTGCTGCAAGTGGTTAGAGTCGATACTATGGAAGAGGCCATGACGCTGATTAATGACCACGAATACGGCAACGGCACTTGTATCTTTACTCGTGATGGCGAAGCGGCGCGTTATTTCTCGGATAATATTGAAGTGGGCATGGTTGGCATTAACGTGCCTTTACCAGTGCCTGTGGCGTATCACAGTTTTGGTGGTTGGAAGCGTTCTTTGTTCGGTGATCTACATGCTTACGGTCCGGATGCAGTGCGTTTTTACACCAAGCGCAAAACCATTACTCAGCGTTGGCCTTCAGCTGGCGTTCGTGAAGGGAAGAGTTTTTCTTTTCCTTCATAGGGATTAAACCTATAAAAGATTTGAGTTATTTAATGGCTGTTTGTCGAAAGATAAGCGGCCATTTTTTATATGCGAGAAATGTAAGCATAAAAACTTCTTGATACACTTCCCTCGTATTGGTTGGCAATATAAAGTAGCAGCGAAGGCTTGTTATGAATTGACACTTTTCTTTTCGCTAGGACCAATATGAATACCAAGATATCTTTTTTACATAGTGCTAAGTGGCTACCTGTTTTGCTGAGCGTTTTAATATCGGGTTGTGCCTTGTCACCTGAAAAAAAAGAAAGCGTTCAATCAAGTGCTGAGCTGACCATTGAAGTCGAAGGAAACTCGGCTTATTTATCTGGTGTCTTGGGCGTAGACCTCGTAAAGCAGCTAAGCGATATGGTGCGTAAAAATCCTAATGTCACGGATCTCGTTTTAGTTGATGTGCCAGGTTCTGTTGATCAGCAAGCAACAATGGAAGGTGCACGTTTGATCCGTCGACTTGGCTTGAAAACTCACATAGCGCCGACGGGTTACGTGCTTTCTGGTGGTGTTGATCTATTCTTAGGTGGTGTAACACGAAGTATTGGGGCTGGCGCTGGTGTTGGCGTTCATTCATGGTCAGATGGCACGAGAGTAGTAGCTAAGAGCTTGAGCGTTACCGATCCTGTGCATGCGGCGTATGTTAATTTTTATTTAGAAATGGGTGTGACAGAGAGATTTTATTGGTTTTCTTTGGATGCAGCTCCAGCGGATAGGGTGTACTTTTTATCACCAGAAGAAGTGTACGATTTTCAGCTAGCAACAGAATAACGTCGAATTACATTAACGTCTTAAGGGGGCATTATGGAACAAATAGAACTGTTTGCCATAGAAAGCCCTTGCCGAGGCGTGTGTGAAAACAGTGCAAAGGGATTCTGTAAAGGCTGCTTACGCAGTAGGGAAGAGCGCTTTCATTGGTTTTCCTTGTCCAATGAAGCGCGGCATCATGTGTTGGATTTGTGCCAGCAACGTCGTGCGCGCTTGTTGAAAGCTCGCCAAGAAAGATTGGAAGCCGATTCCGCCAAGGCGCTTCCATATGGTATGGAAGATGAACAGATTACAGATCTGTTTGAACTAACAAATGATTAACCACCCATTCGGGCCGTTAATCGGTCAATTAATTCTCAAAAATCGCGTCTAGCGCTTCCGATAAACGTTCAACCCCAATGACTTTCATGCCTTCAATGGGCTTTTTGGGGCAGTTAGCTTTTGGTACCACCGCTCTGGTAAAACCATGTTTCGCCGCTTCACTAATACGTTCTTGTCCTGATGGCACAGGGCGAATTTCACCCGATAAACCGACTTCTCCAAGTACCACTAAATCATGTGGTAATGCTCTATCGCGGAAACTAGAGACTACCGCTGCGATAGCGGCAAGATCCGCGCTGGTTTCCAAAACTTTCACACCGCCAACCACGTTTAGATAGACATCTTGATCTGATGTTAGTAAACCACCGTGCTTGTGTAACACCGCCAATAGCATGGCTAAACGATTATGATCAAAGCCCACCGTGACGCGTCTTGGATTGCCTAAAGCTGAATCATCGACCAGTGCTTGGAGCTCAACCAATAACGGGCGCGTTCCCTCCCAAACAACCATCACAAGGCTACCAGCCGCGGGATGATTACTGCGGTTTAAGAAAATAGAACTTGGGTTTTTGACTTCTTTTAAGCCATTTTCGAGCATAGCGAAAACGCCAAGCTCATTCACGGCACCAAAGCGGTTTTTCATGCCGCGAAGGGTACGAAAGCGCGAGTCTTCTGAACCTTCCAGCAATACAGAACAATCTACCATGTGTTCAAGTACTTTTGGCCCAGCCAAAGAACCATCTTTAGTAACGTGCCCGACAAGCAATACCGCAGTTTGAGTTTGCTTAGCAAAACGCGTTAAAACAGCGGCACTTTCTCGAACCTGCGATACGCTGCCGGGTGCGGATTCCACACCATCTAAATGCATCACTTGGATCGAGTCGATAACCATGACTTTGGGTTTGACTTGTTGAGCGATGTTTAAAATCGCTTCCACATTGGTTTCTGACAACATTTTTAGGTTTTGTGTTGGCAGCCCAAGGCGTTGTGCTCGCATGGCAACTTGTTGAAGGGATTCTTCCCCTGTTACGTACAAAGCGGTTTGTTGTTGCGCGAGCCAGCACATGGTTTGCAGCAATAAGGTACTTTTACCTGCTCCTGGATGCCCACCAATCAGCACCACGCCACCGGGAACCAATCCGCCGCCCAATACTCGGTCGAATTCGTTCGCACCAGAGCTAAAGCGAGGTACATCACCCAAATCAACATCGGATAAGTTTTGGATGCCAGTTACTGCGCCAGCGTAACCTTGATAACGTGGATCTTGGCTGGCGGAAACGCGAGCAGAGGTTTTGCTAGAAGTAAGGCGAATTTCGGATAGTGAATTCCACGCACTGCAGGCTTGGCATTGTCCTTGCCATTTTGCGTAGTCGGCTCCGCATTCATTGCATACAAAGGCGGTTTTTGCTTTGGCCATGAGAGTCTCTTTTTGTCATAAAAAGGGCGCTATCAGCGCCTTTGAACAGTCTTACAAAATGAAATTAAGCTGTTGTGATAACGTCCATGTTATCACAGGAAAAAGCGGTTTCGCTTATTTCGATTTTTTCCAATTCACTGAGTAAAGATCGGTACGACGGTCTTTTAGGTTGTTCACCGAACCTTCGCTGCGAGTCAATTTGAGCTTATCTAAGTCCAAATCTGAGAACATGATCATTTCAGTGTTTGGCGTGGTTTCTGCCATCACTGCATCATGTGGGTAAGAGAAATCAGAAGGCGAAAATACCGAGCTTTGCGCATACTGAATGTCTAGGTTTTCTACCTGAGGAAGGTTGCCACAGCTACCACAAATAACCACATAACATTCGTTTTCAATGGCGCGCGCTTGAGCACAACGACGTACGCGCAAGTAACCGTTTTTGGTATCTGTCCAGAATGGTACAAACAAAATGTCCATGTCTTGCTCTGCAAGTAGACGACCCAATTCAGGGAATTCCACATCGTAACAAATCAAGATGCCCACTCGGCCAGCATCGGTATTGAAGACGCGTAAATCGTTGCCACCTTCAATAACCCAGTCACGGCGTTCATGGGGCGTGATGTGGATTTTCTTTTGCTCTTCCACTGTACCGTCACGACGACACAGGTAACTGACGTTATAAACAGTCTCGTCTTCAATTACTGGCATGGAGCCAGTGATGACGTTGATGTTATAGCTGACCGCGAACTGGGACATTTCGTTGATAAAGCGTTCAGTGAAGCTCGCCAAAAAGCGGATAGCTTCGGTTTGATTGCTTTGGTCAGGACTTAGTCCAATCAGTGGCGCATTGAAGAATTCAGGGAATAAAACAAAGTCACTTTTATAATCGGATACCGCGTCGATAAAGTATTCGACTTGCTTCAACAGCTCGTCAACGCTTTCTACTTCACGCATTTGCCACTGAATCGCACCGATACGAACTTGGGTTTTACGTGAACGAATCACGTTGGTATCAGGTTCGAAGAAGATGTTTTTCCATTCCAACAAGGTTGCGTAGCCTTGAGATTTTTCATCTTCAGGCATGTAGCGTTTTAGCAAACGAGTCACTTGGAAATCGTTAGACAATTGGAAAGTCAGAATCGGGTCGTAAATTTTACGCTCGCGAACGGATTCTAAGTATTCCGCCGCGCTCATTTCATGGGCATGTTCGTGGTAACTTGGAATTCGGCCACCAGCCAAAATAGCGCGCAAGTTATGTTGACGACAAAGGTCTTTTCTTGCTTCGTATAAACGACGACCAAGACGGTAGCCACGGTATTCTGGGGCGATTAAAACATCTAGACCATACATGGCGTCGCCACGGTCATCGTTCAGAATGTTTTCTTTTTGATCGATAAGATCATCATAAGTATGCGGGTTACTAAAACGCTGATAGCTAACTTGAACAGACAAGGCTAAACCGACAATTTTGCCGTGATCTTCTAAACAGATTTGTCCTTCAGGAAAATCCTTGATCAGCTTATGAATAGTATGTTCCGGCCATGAGCCACCAATGTCGTGATAGACCTTATCCATCAGTACTTTTATTTCGTCGTAGTCGTCGTTGGTAAGGTTACGAATGGTTAAATGTAAATCGTCGTGCATGTTGGCCTCTATAAATCGGTCTTATGTATTGCTCATGATAACGCGTATCGGTGTGAGTAAGTAAGAGATCAGTATGTCATAAGGGTGTATAACGCTAACTCAATAAGGGAGATAAAAAGAAAACCCCCGCCGAGGCGAGGGTTTTGATATTAAGAACACTATCTTTTTAGGAAGGGCGATTATTTTTTGCTGAACTCTGGGTACGCTTCCATACCACATTCAGAAAGGTCAACACCTTCATATTCCTCTTCTTCAGTAACTCGTACACCCATGATGGCTTTGATGATTAACCAAACCACTAGGCTAGAAACGAATACCCAAACGAAGATAGTAAGAGCGCCTGCGATTTGTCCGCCGAACGTCGTGCCATCATTAGTTAGTGGTACAGCTAGCAAGCCCCAAAGACCAACAACACCGTGAACAGAGATCGCGCCCACTGGATCATCAATTTTAAGCTTGTCTAGAGTCAGGATAGACACAACAACAATCAAACCACCAACAAGACCGATAAGCGTCGCACCTAGAGCAGATGGTGTATCAGGACCCGCAGTGATTGCTACCAAACCAGCAAGTACGCCGTTTAGAAGCATTGTTAGATCGGCTTTGCCGAATAAAATTCGAGCAAGGATAAGTGCACCGATTGCGCCACCAGCTGCAGCTGCATTTGTGTTTAAGAACACCATGGCAACAGAGTTAGCACTAGCGATATCGCCAAGTTTTAGTACAGAGCCGCCGTTGAATCCGAACCAACCCAACCAAAGGATCAAAGTACCTAGAGTTGCTAGTGGAAGGTTAGCACCAGGAATAGCACGAACTTCACCGTTAGGACCGTACTTGCCTTTACGAGCGCCGAGTACCAATACACCAGCTAGAGCAGCCGAAGCACCTGCCATGTGAACGATACCGGAGCCTGCAAAGTCAGTGAAACCTAGGTCGCCAAGGCTAAACATACCGAATACAGAACCGCCACCCCAAGTCCAGTTACCTTCCATTGGGTAAATGAAACCTGTCATTACGATTGCAAACACTAAGAAAGCCCAAAGCTTCATACGTTCAGCAACTGCGCCAGATACGATGGACATAGCTGTTGCAACGAACACAACTTGGAAGAAGAAATCAGAAGCACCAGAGTAGATTGCGCCGCCTTCAAATCCACCTTCACGACCAGCAAAGTCCGTTAAAGTAGAAGCAACATCAACGTCTTGAATACCAGTAAGGAACCACTCGCCACCGTACATGATGGCGTAACCGCAAACTAGATACATGATGCAAGAAATGGCAAACAAAGCCACGTTCTTGGTAAGAATTTCAGTGGTGTTTTTAGCACGTACTAGACCTGCTTCCAACATGGCAAATCCAGCTGCCATCCACATGACCAGCGCGCCACACACCAAGAAATAAAAGGTGTCCATCGCATATTGTAAGTGAAAAATTTGATCTTGCATGTTTCGCCCCCCTAAAGGCTTGTATAAATCGAGCAGTTATTAAACTGCTTCTACACCAGTCTCGCCGGTACGAATACGAACCGCTTGTTCAAGGTTAACGATAAAGATCTTACCGTCGCCGATTTTGCCAGTGTTTGCTGCGCCAGTGATGGCTTCAACCACTTGGTCGGTCATTTCGTCTGCAATGGCAAGTTCGATTTTTACCTTAGGTAAAAAATCCACTACATATTCAGCGCCGCGGTATAGTTCTGTGTGGCCTTTTTGACGTCCGAAACCTTTCACTTCTGTTACGGTGATGCCTTGAACTCCGATTTCAGAAAGTGCTTCTCGAACATCATCGAGTTTAAATGGCTTGATGATGGCAGTTATAAGCTTCATACCCACTGTCTCCTTTAAAAGTCAGTTTTATTGTCGTATCGCAGGTAATTAACCTTATTCAATATGCGTGCCATATATGGACACGCCCTTATAACAATGGCTTTGTAAGGATTTTGTCGACTTTTCGGAATTAAAAAGAGCATCAGATGGCTTTATTTAGTGCGGCATATTGGTGTGTCTGCATTGGTTATTGCATTAACTTGGTGCGAGTGGGCAATTGATCCGAGTGGTGTTGTTGGGCGAGATCCCTATCTTATTGCTTCTGATCAGAAAACAAACATTTGGCTAAAAGTGTAATGCGTGCCTTATTTAGAGGATTTGTTTTGATTAAAGCCCGCAATATTTTATTTGGCGCACAAAAAAGAGGCAATTTAATGACGTTAGGTGTTTATAACGGAGCATTGATATAAAGATGTGCAGCCGAGAGCTTGTTTGCACCTTACTTAGGCTTCTATACTATTAAGTATTGTAAATACAAAAAATGAGAATGACATGATTGATCAATTTATAAAGCAACTTGGAACTGGACTAGGCCAAGCCGCAGAAACATTGGGTAAGTTGCCAAAAGAAGAAATTCAGGCGCAATTGCACGAGGTGGCTCGTAATACGTTAAGTAAAATGGATTTAGTCACCCGTGAAGAGTTTGAAGTGCAAGCGGCAATGCTAGCCAAGTACCGTGAAAAGCTCGCTGCATTGGAAGTACGTTTGAACGAGTTAGAAAAAAACGACTAACTCGTTTTCTTACAGTGGTTTGATATGGACAGTAGTCTGATATAAGTAATCGCTTGATATGGAAATGGTTAAGATTGGCTATTTCCAACCTTGAAGCCAATTATCTGGTGACGTCAGAGTTTGCCAAGGCAAGCAATACTGATTTTTATTGATAACAGCCTCAAGAACACATTCCACAACCGTGTTTTCTTCATCTCGAATCAGTTTTGTGACGATGAAATGCTTCTCTTTTTGTTGTGGCGATGTGGACGTCCATTTCGACAGCAGAAGTTTGTTGGGATTTATTTGGTTGAAAGCCATTTTTTAACCTTAGTTAATAGGTATTACCTATACGAAACAAGTGAAAAGCTGGATTGCTTTTCATGCGATAAAGCATCATAAAGAAATAATTTGGTCAAGGAGTGATCATGAGTTTAGCCACTATTTATAGTCGTGCCCGTGTGGGTGTGTCTTCCCCTTTAGTTACCGTCGAAACCCATATTTCAAATGGATTGCCTTCACTAAATATAGTGGGCTTGCCTGAAGCCGCTGTTCGAGAAGCGAAAGATCGAGTACGCAGTGCAATTATCAACAGCCATTTTGAATTTCCTACCCGGCGCGTCACCATCAACTTAGCTCCAGCGGATTTACCCAAAGAGGGTGGCCGATACGATTTGGCGATTGCTATCAGTGTGTTAGTCGCGTCTGGGCAACTCGGAGAGTTGAATCTTCGTGACACTGAGTTTATAGGGGAGTTGGCTTTGTCGGGGGATATTCGTGGTGTGCCAGGGTTGCTGCCGTCTGCTATTGCTTGTCACCATGCTAATCGCCAACTGATTCTTCCCGAAGACAATCAGCAAGAAGCTGCTTTAGTTGAAGGCGACGCAGTGTTTGCCAAACATCTTACTCAAGTGACAGCCCATCTACTAAAATTAAGTAAGTTACCTGTTTGTGAATCTAAACCGTCTGAGCCTTTGCCTTTGGATCATAAAGACATGCGCGATGTAAAAGGTCAATATCAGGCTCGTAGAGCGCTAGAAGTCGCAGCAGCGGGTGGGCATAACTTATTATTTATTGGTCCTGCAGGAACGGGGAAAACCATGTTGGCGTCACGTTTACCAAGTATTATGCCCGCCATGACAGAAGCCGAAGCGCTGGCTGTAGCGTCTGTTCAATCGGTGGCTGGGCGAAAAATGGGGCTAGACTGGTATTGGTCCGAACGTCCCTTTCGATCTCCACATCACTCTTGTTCAGCTGCTGCATTGGTTGGAGGCGGTTCAATACCTAAGCCAGGTGAGGCATCTTTGGCGCATTGTGGAGTGCTCTTTCTTGATGAATTGCCAGAATTTGACCGTAAGGTGTTAGAAGTGCTGCGCGAGCCCTTAGAAAGTGGTGAGGTACATATTTCACGTGCACGTGGACAAGTTACCTTTCCTGCTCGCTTCCAATTGGTTGCAGCAATGAACGCCAGTAATGAAGCCTACAGTGGTGGACAAGATTATTATCAATCCAGCGCTAGCCAAAAATACCTCAAAAAACTCTCTGCACCCTTTTTAGATCGCATTGATTTGCATGTAGAAGTGCCGCCTTTGCCTTCTGATGTTTTAGTGAATGCACAAGAAGAAGGAGAGTGCAGTGCTTATGTTCGTGAGCGCGTGGAGCTTGCGGTCGCAAGGCAGAGAGCTCGACAAGGAGTACAAAATGCTTTGCTAAGCGGTCGACAGTTAGAGGCTATTTGTGCGTTAAGTGAAGAAGATAAACAATTTATGCAGCAAGCACTGGAAAAGTTAAAACTCTCAGCTCGTGCTTACCATCGAGTCTTAAAAGTGGCACTCACCTTGGCAGATTTAAACAATTCTCCAGTAACCAGGGCGCATTTAATGGAATCATTAAGTTATCGAAAAATGGAAAAAACCTTATCGATGGCGGTATCTTCTTAAACATATTATTTAAAATAAACATTTAAGAAATGCCGCTTAAAAACGTCATGTGAAGGTTTGTAATAGTAAATTTTTTTCTGCTGTATTGAAGGCTTAAGTATGTCTTCAATACGGTGTAGTGCAAGCTTTTTTACTCTTCTAAATGCAAGATAAAAGCTGTTTTAACTCTTTTCATTTCGTTACAATTCTCCTCCCGTTTTCGGGACTAATAATAATTAAATAGTCGTTGCGTGCTCAAGTTTGTCGATTTATTGGCGACGAAGGTAAGTAGCCTATGTGGAGTTTTGTCCTATGGTTATCCAGCTGTTCCCTTTTTGGGCATTGTTGCTGTCAGCAATTGCCTTTTTTCAACCGGATATATTTGTCGGTTTAAAAACACAAATTGTTCCATTATTGACCATCATTATGTTAGCGATGGGATTGACCTTAAGCCCAGCAGACTTCAAACAAGTTTTGAAGAATGGTAAAGCAGTTGGCGTGGGTGTGTTATTGCAATTTTTAGTCATGCCGATTGCCGCATTCTGTGTTGCCTTTGCATTTGGTTTTGATACTGAGCTAACCGTTGGCATGTTGTTAGTAGGCAGTGTAGCTGGTGGTACGTCATCAAATGTTATGTGTTATTTAGCAAAAGGCGATACGGCGCTGTCAATATCTATGACGGCTATTTCGACTTTGCTTGGCGTGATACTGACACCATTTTTAGTGTCTCTAATGATTGGTCAAAGTGTTGATGTGCCAGTGGCTGGTATGTTGCTTAGCTTACTTAAAATTGTATTATTACCTGTTGCTGCGGGTGTATTGATTAATACTTTTTTCTCGAAGTTTGTCCGCAAGGCTGAACCGATTTTTCCTTATATTTCGATGTTTGCCATTGTACTGATTATTGCCATTGTTGTGGCATTGAGCGCATCTAAGATCGTTCAGGTTGGGCTTGTCGTTGCAGCAGCCGTAATTATCCATAATGCGATTGGTTTGACCTTGGGTTACTGGGTGACTTACTTGCTTGGTTTTGATGCGCGTGTTTGTCGTACTATTGCCTTCGAAGTCGGTCTGCAGAACTCTGGTCTAGCCGCAGCGCTAGCGGTGAAATTCTTCACGCCAATGGCGGCTTTACCTGGAACTATTTTCAGTGTTTGGCACAATATTTCAGGTTCCTTGTTGGCGAGCTATTGGAGCCGTCGACCTGTTGCTGAAAATAACAGCGAAGAAACGTCTAAATAAGACATTTCGTTAGCGTTAAAAAAGGGATGCCATTTGTGCATCCCTTTTTTATGCCTGTTGATTTTTGCTCTTATGATTTTTCTCTCAGTGCGAGAAGCTTCATTGTCGGTTACACTTACGGCTGATTTTTAATAGCCATACGAGCCAGAGTTTTTCCATGAGTCAGTCCATGCCATCCATATCTCATCGTCTTCGTAATCTGAATGAGCGTCAGCTAGATGCCGTCAAACAGATCGATGGACCTTTGCTAGTATTGGCGGGTGCTGGATCGGGAAAAACCAGCGTAATTACCACAAAAATTGCCTATCTGATTCAAACATGTGGCTTCAAAGCTAACAGCATTATCGCGGTAACCTTTACCAATAAAGCTGCGCGAGAAATGAAAGAACGTGTTGTCGGTATGTTGTCTAAACAAGAAAGTCGAGGTTTGAGTATTTCGACTTTCCACAATTTAGGTCTACGGATTCTTCGTAAAGAGTATCGTCGCGCGGGCTTAAAAGAAGGCTTCACCCTTTTTGATTCTCAAGACTCCCTTAGTCTGATCAAAGAAATCCTCGATAAAGAGTTTAACGGTCAAACTGACTCTGCCGCTTACTGTCAAAATACGGTTTCCAACTGGAAAAACGATCTAACTACGCCACAAGAAGCCATGACCAATGCGGACACCGAAGAGTTTCTGCTAGCGGCTCAAGTGTATGTGCAATATCAGCGTTATTTGCGCGCTTATAACGCGGTGGATTTCGATGATTTAATTTTATTGCCTGTTAGTTTATTAATGGCCGATACAGAGCTGCGCGATCGTTGGCAGAACAAAGTCCGTTACTTGCTGGTGGATGAGTGCCAAGACACCAATGCCAGCCAGTATGAATTGATTCGTTTGTTAGCTGGATTTCGTCGTTGTTTCACTCTAGTAGGCGATGATGACCAATCTATTTATGCGTGGCGTGGCGCACGTCCTGAAAACCTTGAGCGTTTATCTGTCGATTACCCGAGCTTAAAATTGGTTAAGTTGGAGCAAAACTACCGTTCGACTAAAACCATCCTGAAAGCGGCCAATACGCTGATAGCGAACAATCCGCATATTTACGATAAAGCCTTGTGGAGTGATCACGAAGAGGGTGACCCGATTCGTGTCATGGTGACCCGTAATGAAGACGCTGAATCTGAACGTGTGGCGGCGGAAATTCAATCACGCCATTTACGTCATGAAATTCCCTATCGAGATTTTGCCATCTTGTATCGTGGTAACCACCAAGCACGCTTGTTAGAAATCAAGCTGCAAGCTTACCGTATTCCTTACAAGATGAACGGTGGCACTTCGTTTTTCTCACGGGCCGAAATCAAAGATCTAATGAGCTATCTGCGTCTTTTGGTAAACCCTTCCGACGACAACGCTTTCCTACGCATCGTTAACTTGCCGCGTCGAGAGATTGGACCAGCCACGCTTGAAAAAGTGGGGAATCTTGCCACTGAGCGCGGCGTGAGTTTGTTTGAAGCATCAGGTTATAAAGAGCTGGAAGACACCGTTACTGGGCGCTCATTAAAAAGTTTGCAGGACTTTGAGCGCTGGATGTCCAACTTGCGACAGCGTTTAGAAGGCGCATCGCCAGTGCCCGTGATCGAGCAAATGATTCATGACATGGATTATTACGGCTGGATTCAAGAGCAAACATCTTCCAATAAAGCAGGCGATCGACGCATCGAAAACGTGCGTTTCTTACTCGATTCTATTCAGCGCATGATGGAATCTGCTTGGGAAGAAGACGAAACTGCAGGCTTGGATCAAGCGATTAGCAAGTTGCTATTAATCGATATGCTGGAACGCCAAGAAGAAGAGGAAGATGAAGACAAGGTGCAGTTACTGACGCTTCATGCCTCCAAAGGTTTGGAGTATCCACATGTGTTTTTGATCGGTTGTGAAGAAGAACTGTTACCGCATAGAAACAGCATAGAAAACGATGACATCGAAGAAGAGCGTCGTCTGGCTTACGTTGGCATCACTCGGGCGAAAAAAACCTTATGCATTACCTTAGCTGCAAAGCGTCGCCAATACGGTGAAGAAATTGACTGTATGCCGAGTCGATTCTTGGATGAACTACCGGAAGAAGATCTTGTATGGGAAGGCCGCAGCGACGAAGGGGAAAGCACTAAAAAAGAACGCGGCCAAGCTTCATTATCTGCCTTAAAAGCCATGTTAAATGGCTAAGTAGTTAAACAGCTAGTTGCTTGAGCTATTGTCGATCATGTATTGAATCGCACCACGTAGCTCATTTTCACTGCAATCGAAGCATAAACCTTTTGGTGGCATGGCTTTAAAACCATTTGTCGCATCTTTTAATAAAGTGTCTATGCCTTTTTCAACGCGTGGTTGCCAATCCGCTTTATTACCAAACTTCGGAGCGCCAGCAACGCCATTCATGTGACAAGCAATGCAATAGCTGTTGTAAAGAGTTTCGCCAGAACGAGCGGCATGTGCAACAGAAGAAAGCGCAAGAGCAAGGCTGGCGAAACCAAGAATAACGATGCGTTGTGTAAAAATCGCGATAGAAAAAGTCACAATGAATCCTTAGCGATGAAGAGTCAAAAACGATACAGTGATTAAAACACAAAGACGTGTTTTCCATCGCGTAATTTTTTATTCCGCTTTGTATTTTACTTCTACTTTATTTTTGTAACATATTAATAAGACAAGGAAAAAACATGACCACCGAACTCGTTCTCGTCGCCAATATTAAAGCCCATCCTGGCAAAAGTGCAGAGTTAAAAACTGCTCTAGAAGCTTTACTTGTACCAACTCGTGTTGAAGCAGGTTGTTTGCAATACGATCTGCATCAAGACAACAATAACGCCGAGGCGTTTGTCTACTTTGAACGTTGGAGCGGTTACGATACTTGGCAAGATCACATGAAAACAACCCATATCAATACCTTTTTGGAATCGACTAAAGACATTATTGCTGATTTTAGTGTGGCTGAGTTGCATAAAATAGGCTAAGTTTTTTCTCTTATAGGTTAACTGTTGGCAGTGTAAGCAGCTAACGAGAAACCCGAGTGATAGCAAAGCAATAAAAAACAGCTTATATCTGTTCTTTATTGCTTTAAGCACTGGAATCCTGAGGGATTTCCTTTAGAATACGCACTCCAATTTGTTCTGGTTTACTTTGCATCTTGCAAAAGTATTAATGCCACGCAACAAGTCATGCGCCCGTAGCTCAGCTGGATAGAGCGTCGCCCTCCGGAGGCGAAGGTCGGAGGTTCAAATCCTCTCGGGCGTACCATTTTAATAATGGTCACTAACTCTGTAACCCACGTATTTGCTGGGTTTTAGAGAGTTTCTACTTAGAATTTCTTTTGGGCGATGCAACTCATTTTTTCTTATGGGACAAAATTGGGACACCTCCTAAAAAACTGTTTATGAGGGTTCTTTCGAGCGTCTAAATTTCATCTTTCAAAAAAATTAACTGTTTTGTCTAAAAACGGTTCATCGATTCGGTTTCCTAATTTCTTCGTGCTTACCTCAAGACAAGATATGTCTAAGAGGGGTTGTGCATTTAGAGCTTCTTCTCTTAGCTATGAAAGAGGAATTTTAGTTATGGCAACATTGGGTTTAGACAGCAGCGGACTTTGAAATTTGTAGTTCGTTACTGATAGAAAACTTGAGAGGTCAGCGTTTTAGTGACAAGTTTATTTTTTGATATACATTCCTAGCTTCTTTACATATGACTTGTGGTCTCAAATTCGTTGTGAGAACTTGTGTGTAACTTTGATTTTAACCACCTACGTACAAAGAGGAGGTCTTTCTCGATTAAGCTATCGCTACATTTATATAACTCAGTCAGCTCTTTAGTAGACAAGCCTACTAACTGCTTTAGTTTGAAGATTTCAACCTGCCTTGAATAGTTTGACTCTAATTTCAAGAGTAACTTTTCAATAGAAAGGCTTACTTCCATAAAAGATAATTCATCGTTAGTAGCACTATTAAATACACCAACTGTACTATCTCTTTTTTTTGCTGTTTTCTTTCTCGATATATCCGATAAAACTTGATTGATCAAGGTGGCAATAGCTAGGTAAAAATCTCGTTTACTATTTAATTCTTCACGAGGAAAATGAGTCATCTTAAGATATGCTTCGTGAACTAAAGCCGTAGTTTTTTCCTGATCTTCTATGATGTCTTTCGAAGAATTAGGATGGCGTTGCTTTTGAACACGAGCAATGTCTTTTAATCTTTGGTAAACAAAAGTATATAAAACCTTTTCGGCATTTTTGTTTTTTTCACCAAATAAAATATATAGATTAGTATTATATTCCAATGCTTATTTGACTCTCTCGAATGTGGTTATAGAAAATATTTCTTTTTTCTTGTTTTTTATTTCATTTGGATTGTATGAGTATTTATAAAGAGGAGCACTCTCTAAATCATCAGAAATGGGGAAGTACTCCCATTCAGTATATTGTACTATATTGTTTTGATCTTTATATTTTACTGCGGCATTAACTTGAGCAATTGTTGCTGTTGCCCCTTTATTTTTAAGCCACCACATATCAATATATTTCGATGAAACATCTATTTTATAGCTTTCAACTGACTTTATGCAGTTAGATTTTGTTTTATTAGACTCAAAAATTTGATCACCTTTTATTAAGATGCAACCAGTTTTAATTTCTTCTTGTCCTATCTCTCTATAGCGCCATAATCCGTTAAATTTTAAGCTATCTATATCTTCTTTTAAAGGCGTTAACCAGAGGTATTCAGCTAAATTCAAATGAGATATTCCATCTTGCTTTCCTATGCCCTTACTCTTTTCGACCAAGATTTTACTATCTTGATCATAATGCATTGCGACACTTCGATATTTTTCATTACCTTTATTCTCTACGGCATAAGCAGTCAAAGAGTATCCATTAAGGTCTTTAATAGAGCAGCCATTTAATGCACAGCCGAGAATTCCGCCTTCAAAACGAGAAAAATCGTCGATTGGCTCAAAGCTTACATTTTTTTTGGTGCTAGGTTTGCGCTCACAATTCGTAAAATCGTCACCTATGCTAGGGTACTCATAAATCCCTTTAGTAGTTACTTTGTAATACGTTTCACCAATTGGCCCTGTGTAATTTTCAGTAGAATATTGAGAAACATCATAAAAACATAAATCACCATTTTTATCTGCTTTTTGTACAACGTAATTTGTTAGCGTTTTATCTAATGGTTGAAAAACCACTTCTTTAAAGTTTGTGTTTTTTGAATTTGATAGTTTTTTATTTAGCTTTAATATCTCTATTTTTTTGTTTTCAGTTAAGTAGAAAGTAACATCGTCACCTGTATTGAAATTATAATATCCATTATTTGTTAACCCGGATAAACCACTTGATGTTTCATAATATATTTCGATATCCATTTTTTCGGAGAGTTGAGCTTTTTTTGTGTCCGCAATTGTTTTAGATGACATCATAGTTGTTGTTGTTGTGAGAAAAATAAATTTAATAAAATTTATTTTAATTATTTTGTTCCCAGACATTTCGTATTTTTCTCTTTATTTATGGTTATAAGTTTTCGATGGGCTTATTAGTTCTTTAAGTAATTTTCCTTTCATTTCATTAGATAGATCTCGATTTGATAGGATTTTTCTTCTAGTTAGATCTAACATGGTATCCAAAGTTGCTTGTCTGTATTTTTCATCATCGCTGTAGTGTAATAAATTCGCTATTTCGAATAATAAACTTTCAGCTGCTTTTTTTTCAAGTTCAATTTGTTTGTTTTTTAAAAAGATAGACATCCAGAAGGTAATTAAAGTTATAAATACGATTGAAATTAATAGAGATGTAAACCGCCTTCTTTTAATGAACTTTTTTAAAATATAAATATAGTTTCCCTTCATCACTGATATAGGTTTTATTTCTAATATATTTTTAACATCATTCTTTAGCTCTGTAATGTTAGAGTATCGGTTGGATGATTCATGCTGAGTGGATTTATTGATTATTTTTTCTAGCTCTTGGGAATTATAGTCTCTAGTTAATTCTTTTAATAATTTTCCTGATGAATAAATATCTATACTTTGTGTTAGTTCTTTTGACTCTAATTGTTCTGGACTTGAATATTCAGAAGTGAATGCGGATATACCTTCTATGTCTGCCCCTGTTTTTGTTTTTATAAATAAATTGAAATCTATGAGTTTAGCTCTTCCTATCTCATCAATAATAATGTTTGAGGGTTTAATATCTCCATGTATTATATTTCTTGAATGTGCATGTTCTACTGCACTGCAAATATCAATGAATATACTAAGTTTTTCATTTTGACTTATATTCTTTTTTTTTAAATGGTCTCCTAGAGTTGAGCCATCAATCCATTCCATAGAAATATAAATATGTCCTTCGTGCTCTCCTCCGTCAAATACTTTAGCAATATTAGGGTGGTTGAGACTTGCAAGAAGTTGTGCTTCACGAAATAAAGCCCATCGACCAATAACATTAACCAAAGCAGGTTGTATAAATTTTACCGCTACAGATTGTTCAAAGGTTTGATCATTTCTTTCGGCTTTATAAACGACGCCAATCCCACCAGAGCCTAGCTTATTCTGCAGTTTATATTTCCCTACAATAGAGCTTTCTAAATAGATGTCAGAAGAGACTGCGTATGAAGCTGATACAGAGAGAATTTTTGTAAGGTCAAAGTCTGCATTGAAAGAAAGTTGATCATCAATATCTTTAAGTAGCTCTGGATGTTTTCGTTTCAAGTCTTCAATGAATTCACAGCGTTCTTCCTCATCCATATAAGATGTTTTGTGAATTAATTCAGTAAGAAGTGGCATTAATTTAACCTTACACAAGATTAGGCTGTCAGTGTCGCGTGAGTATAACTGATTAATTTAGATGAAAAAATAAAAAATAATTTACGGGTTTCCTTTCAAAATACGTATCTTTGCCTTAGGAAAAGACGTTTCTAAAATCCTCCACGATGAAATTTTAAAGCCGTAGTGTTTTTTGTTCAAAAAACATCCAGTCAAGTCGTGGGAGAGCGTGTTGAAGTCAAGTTACACAGGGATTATGCGAGTTATTAAAGCTGCTGGATATTCATATCAAGGCTTTAAAGCTGCTTTTAAATATGAAGCAGCAGTCCGTCAAGAAACAGCTCTAATTTTAATAATGGGGCCAATCGCCTTACTTTCAGATAGCACGGGTGTAGAAAAAGCAATGTTGATCTCAACTTTGTTACTTGTGCTTATTGTTGAGTTACTTAACTCAGGAATCGAAGCTGTCGTAGACCGTGTAGGTGATGAATATCATGAACTTAGTGGTCGAGCAAAAGACATTGGTAGTGCTGCTGTTTTTGTTTCGTTAGTGGTCTTAATCGCTAGTTGGAGCTTAATTTTAGGTGATGAGGTGCTGTCTTATGCCTTTAATTAGAGCTTTTTTAGCCAAAGGAAATATGCTTGGGAAATTTGGAGTTATACGTTTTTTTAGACGCCCTATTTCATATAGTTTTCTTAGTACATTGGTCGGGATATATTTCGGAACAATTTTAAATGCACCTATTATTAATGAATTTATAAAAGTAACGAAAGGTACGGATTCATTCAGCTACGCTCTCATTGTTTCAATTCCAATTTTATTATCATCAGTTTTTGTTATTGTATTTCAGTTATTTGCTTTTCCACTAATAAATAAGTTGATATTCATTCCGCTTATTATTACTTCAGCATCCTGTGTATATGCCACCTTACATTATGGCGTTATTTGGGATATCGGAATGATTGAAAATACAATCGAGACAGATCCATCCGAAGCATTAGGTTTTCTTTCTTTTGGATCTATATCGTTTGTGATTATGCTTGGTATTTTTCCATCTATTTTTATTGCGTTGAAAAAGACAGGATTTAGAGCGACTCTATTAAAAGAAATCTCAGAACGAATTATTACTATTTTAATTGCTGTTTTTGTTGGTTTTCTAGTTGTTAAAATTAATTACAAAGAAATAGCAGCTGTAGGGCGCAACCATTCCTACATGGATAAAATGGTTACTCCTACTCATGTGTATGGAACTTATAAATATTTAAAAAAGTATGTATTTTCTGATCCTATTGAATATAGAGAGCTTGGGGATGATGCGAAAATAATACCGAATCATTCGAATAAACCGAATCTAATTTTTGTGGTTCTTGGTGAAACCGCTCGCTCACAGAATATTCAATACAATGGCTATTCTCGCAATACAAATCCTTATACAGAAAAATACGACTTAGTTTCATTTTCTTCAGTTGAATCCTGTGGAACAGCTACAGCGCACTCTGTGCCATGTATGTTCTCGAATTTATCTCGTCAGTCTTACAAAAAAGAAATCGCCAATAGTCAAAGTAATGTTCTAGATATTATTCAAAAAAGTGGCTATCAGCTTTTATGGAAGGAAAATGATGGCGGTGATAAGGGAGTCGCCAAGCATATTCCTTTTGTCGAATTAGCGAGAAATCGATCTGAATTTTGTGATGGCAGTTATTGTTACGATGAAGCGCTAATCACGGATGTAGATAAAAACATCCAAAATATGGAGGCCTCAAACAAACTGCTTGCTTTTCACATTATTGGCTCTCATGGGACGACATACTATAAAAGATACCCTAAATCTATGTCTGTATTTGAGCCAGCCTGTGAAAGGCAGGACATTGAGCAATGTACTGACCAAGAAATCGTTAATGTTTATGACAATACGATTGTTTATACCGATTTTATTCTTTCTCAACTGATTGAAAAGCTAAAAAAATATCAAGAGAAATATAATGTCGGTCTTATATATGTTTCAGACCATGGAGAATCTTTAGGTGAAAACGGGCTGTATTTGCATGGTGCTCCATATGCATTTGCTCCCGAATACCAGACTCAAGTACCTTGGTTTGTATGGTTGCCAGAAGAAACGGCTACCGCTTTCAATATAGATATGGATTGTCTAAAAGCATCAAAAGATACTGACATTTCTCATGATTACTTTTTCCATTCATTACTTAGTCTTGCTCGTGTCTCTACACAAGAGCTGAACCCAAAGCTGAATATATTTAACGCATGCTTGGGGGCTCAAAAATGAGATCACGACAAGCTTTTGTTAAATTAGTTAGGGCGATAGTTGTCTGTTTATTTGTGTCTTGCTTTAGTGCGGTTCATGCTGATGATGCTATCGTGCGTGCTGGAGATAATCTTCAGATAGGTATTCCACTGATGGCTGGTATGGTTTCATTAATGAAAGGTGACTCTGAGGGTACTAAGCAATGGGCTGAAGGGGCTTTGTGGACTTCAGTTGCAACACATACTCTAAAATTTGCAGTAGATGAAGAGCGTCCAAACGGAAATGACAATAATTCATTTCCTTCAGGGCATACTTCAGCCGCTTTTCAAGGTGCGGCTTTCTTGCAGATGCGTTACGGATGGGAATACGGTGTGCCAGCTTATGCTGCTGCTTCTTTTGTTGGTTATTCTAGGGTACATGGTGAATATCATTACTGGCGTGATGTCGCAGCAGGAGCTGCGCTAGCCGTGGGTGTTCAATATGTCATAACTGGTATGGGAAAGAGTGTTAGAAACCTCGTAGTTGCTCCAATTATTGACAGAAATGCGTATGGACTTTATGCATCCATGAGTTACTAGTTACTGTAAATAAAAAAAGCCAGTATGGGTGTCCATACTGGCTAAATAAAAGGGATGGTGTTCGATTTATTGTCTTACGGCTGTTTACCAGCTGTGGTTTAAAGTAAGGGTTATATCTCGGCCTGGGTTATAGAAATCCGCTGAACCAGAACCCGCAACGTATTCTTTACCAAGTAAGTTACTGATGTTCATAGAAAGTTGGGTATCTTGTGTAACCTCATAGCCAAATGAAGCATCTATTATTACTGCGGATTCACTTTTCGAATCGTTGGTATTGGTGAAGTAGTAGGAGCCGATGTAACGAGCTCCTAGACCGACAGACATATCTTGGCGTGGAAGTGTGTAATGCCCCCATACAGAAGCGGAATGCTTTGGTGTGTATGAGATCGTTTTGCCTTCGTAGGTATCATCTTTGGTAATCTTTGGCTCCATGTATGAGTAACCACCAGAGATGCTTAAATTATCGGTTAACTCCGCGCGAGCTTCTAGATCTACCCCTTTCACTTGGTTCTTGCCAATGGTTTCGCGAATGATGCCGCTACTTTGGAAAGAGGCGGTTTCTACATTGCTTTTTTCAAGATCGTAAACAGCAATAGAGAATAGGGCGTTCATATTACTTGGTGAGTATTTAACACCGACCTCAGTTTGGTCGCCGCGGACGATTTTTGTACTCGTCGCTGATGGCGGTGCTACGGATTCTACTTGGCTTATGTAGGCAGACACTTCATCGTTAAATTTATATGTAAATGCCGAGCGGAAAGTGTCTTCTGAAAAGTCATTTGAAGATTTTGTCTCGGTCAAATAGTTCATTTGACTAACATCAATGTCGTCGTGTCTAGCGCCAATAGTAAGAATGTATTTATCATCTAATGCGAAGTTCTGCTGAATTAACACGGCTTTTGTTTGGTAATCAGTTTTTGTGTTTCCGTAAACTGGCGTGTTTGTAGGGGCACCAGAATAAATAGGATTATTAATATCAATACTTGAAGCGCTTCCATAGTAAGTAGTGGAATCTGTCGTCGAATCTTGATACTCGATACCAAATACAGTACTGCTATCTAGGCGATCAAAACTAATGTCATATTGCCCTAACAAGTTGCCATTGAACTGCTCTAATTTAGAGTCTTGGGCGTAGTAGTCGCGTCCCATAGTGGTTCCAGACGTGTCAGCAGAGTATTTGCTTAGGTACAAATAACCAAAGCTGTCTTCAGCATCACTGTAGCGTAAGTTTGAAATGACTTTAAAGCCATTATCAAGCTTGTGGGTAATATTGGCGCTGATGTTGGTTCGCTCTACATCGTGGGAATTATAATCAGGTTCACCATAAAATAGGCTGCTGTTATAATTTTTGCCAGCAGGATAGCCGCCGCTGTTTGGTGATGAATCGGTTTTTAGGTAGTCAACAATTAGGTTGGCTCTGGTGTTGTCATTAGGCTCCCAAGCAAGGCCGCCCATGATGAATTGTGAATCATCTTTTGAGTGATCGTATTCTCGGTCACTGTCTTTTACCTTGCCTGTTAGTCGGTAGGCTAGGTTTTTGTCTTCATCAAGTGTGTCGCCAACATCGATACCCATTTCTTTATGGTCGTTAGAGCCATATGTAACGAAGGCATTATTAAAGCGATAGAATTTTGGTTGTTTACTCACAAAGTTGATGGATCCACCTGGATCAGCAGGGCCGAATAAGGTGGAGTTCGCACCGCGGATTACCTCGACACGCTCAAAAGCATAAGCATCTTCTCTGATGCCTCTCATGGAACCAAGAGTGAGTCCATCTCGATAGGTTGTGGCGCTAAAACCACGAATTTGGAAATAATCGTTTCTGTCATCTGTGCTGTAGTAACCTGTCACTGTGCCTGGTGTATATTCAAGAACTTCTTCTGTGGTGCTGGCGCCACGTTGCTTGATTTCTTTTTCAGTGATGACAGAGACAGACGCTGGCGTGTCTTGAATGCTGGTAGCGACTTTGCCGCCGACCCATAGTTCTTTGGCCACAACTGATTCTGAGTCATCATCGGCTATAGCTTGATCATTCACCATGATAGGGGAAAGTCGAAAGGTGCCTGCCTCATTTTCTGTTTCTGCATACCCAGCAATTGGTGTGAGTGCGGAGCAGCAGAAAAGTGTCGCGACAGCGCAGTGGCTTTGCTTTAACTTAAAGGGAAGAGCGCTTTTCTTGTTCATTTTTGGTTCCTCTATAACTTCATAATATAAAAATAGTATTGCTAATGATTATTGATACGTATTTGTTATGGATAAGGGTTTCAGTCTGCTTTGCTTAAGTGTGTTTTATTCTCTTGTGTCGTCCAATTGGCAAAACCATTGGGCTGCCGGAAATAGGGTCTGTAATGACTTGGCTCTGGAGGCCAAACACAGCGTGAATCATGTTTTCTGTTACCACCTCGTTTGGTGCTCCATTGGCAAAGACTTGACCTTGTTGTATGGCGATAAGCTGGTCTGAATAACGCGCTGCAAGATTAAGATCGTGCAATACCAATACGATGGTGGTGCCACGGGTTTGGTTTAGGTCGACAAGCAGGTCAAGTACTTCAATTTGGTGAGCAACGTCCAAGAAGGTGGTCGGTTCGTCTAATAGCAATATGTCGGTTTCTTGCGCTAATGCCATGGCGATCCAGACGCGCTGGCGTTGTCCACCGGATAATTCGTCTATTTCTCGGTCCAAAAGCTCTGTGGTTTTGGTGGTTTCTAGTGCTTTGGTAATGGCTTCATCGTCTTCTTTGCGCCATCGTGACAGGAATCCATGATGGGGATGTCTGCCTCGGCTGACTAGATCGCTGACTGTGATGCCTTCTGGTGCAATGGGTGATTGGGGCAATAAACCAAGCGTTTGCGCTAGTTGTCGTGTTGGCGTGTTGTGTATCGATTTGCCATCAAGTAAAACTTGACCACTAGACGGTGATAATAAGCGTGACATAGTGCGTAATAAGGTGGATTTTCCGCAGGCATTGGCGCCAATGATAGATGTAATTTGACCGAGATTAATGTCTATGTTGATGTCATTAAGGATGTTTTTTTCACCATAACCTGCAGCAAGATGATCGACAAGGAGTTGGTGTTTTAGTGTCATAGTGAGCCACCTTTACGATTAACACGAATAATAAGATAAATAAGGTAGGGCGCACCTAAAGCGCCAGTAATCACGCCGACAGGGTAACGACTCTGTAGCAAGAATTGTCCGATGTAATCACCGCCCATCACTAAGCAAGCCCCAACTAAACCGGAAGGAATCAGCAAGGAACCATTGTTCTTTACTAGGCGTGCTGCAATTGGGCCTGACAAGAAAGCAACAAACGCAATAGGCCCTGTTATCGCGACTCCCACCGCAATAAGTCCTACCGCCGACACTATGACAGTAAGGCGAGTCATGCCGACTCGAACACCCAGTGCGTGGGCGGTATCGTCACCCATTCTTAATGCTTCTAAATCTCTGCTTCGACTTAGTAAAAATCCACCAAATATCAATAAAGAAATGATTAGCGGTAAGGCTTGATGAATTTGTGCGGAGTTCACACTACCACTGAGCCAGCGCATGGCTTCTTGACGGTCCCATGCTTGGGCTTGTGATAGTAAATACACAATAAAACTTTCAATCATCGCTGAGACGCCAATACCAACCAGAATAAGTCGAGCACCTGACGCACCATTTCGATAGGACAAGCCGTAGACCGCTAAGGCGACCAATAAGCCTACGGCGATAGAGAAGAAGGCCACGCTAGTGCCATCCATATGTAGCATAATAATGGCAAATACCGCGGCGGCGGTCGCACCTGAACTTACTCCGATAATATCGGGGCTAGCCAATGGGTTTCTCAGCATCACTTGGAATGCCACGCCAGCCATACCAAAACTCATGCCGACGAGAAGAGAAATAATGGCTCTTGGTAGGCGTAACTGACCAACGACAAAAGAGGCACCAGGAACGTTTTCACCCAGTAAAACGTTTATGACATCTTGTGGCGGTGTAAAGGATTGCCCCAAGCTTAAGGTGATTGAAAACGCAGCGACAGCCAATAAGCAAAGTAAGCTAGCTACGTATTTCCAGCGCTTGGATCGTTTTTTTCGTCCATTGGTAACGCGTGCGAGCGTCGAGTTTGTGTTAATCATAACTCTCTCACCCGTTGTCGACGGACAATCCAGATGAAGAAAGGTGCGCCAACAAAGGCGGTCACAACACCAACTGAGAGTTCACTTGGTCTTGATATAATGCGTCCTAACACATCCGCACTTAATAATAAGCATGCGCCGACAAGCGCTGAAAAAATGAGCAGCCAGCGGTTATCTACGCCGACAAGCAGTCGACATAAATGAGGAACCACGAGACCAACAAAGCCGATAGGGCCACAAATAGCCGTTGTTGCTCCGCACAGAAGTACCGCAGATAACCAAGCTAAAAGACGAATCCTAGTTACATTTTCTCCCAGTCCAGCGGCAATATCGTCTCCGAGTGCAAGCGTGTTTAACTTCCTAGCAATAAATACACTAAGTAAAAAACCAACGATTAAGAAGGGCAAAACTAGCTGGATGCTATCAAACGTGGCGCCACCGACGCCGCCAATTTGCCAAGAGTTAACGCTGCCGGCAATGTCATTTCTTGGCAAGACGACAGCCACAATAAAAGAAGACAGCGCAGCAGAAGTGGCGGCACCCGCCAAAGCGAATTTGAGTGGGGTGGATTTGCCGTATCCTAGCGAACTAATGAAATAGACGAAGATGGCTGTTATGCCTGCCCCCAATATGGCAAGCCAAACATAGGTTTGCAGTTGGTTAATACCAAACCACGCCAGCCCAATAACAACAAAGAAAGCGGCACCCACATTAACGCCAAGAATCCCAGGGTCGGCTAATGGATTGCGGGTCACACTTTGCATAATGGCACCAGATAATCCCAAGGCGCAGCCCGCAAAAATGGCGAGCACTGTGCGTGGTAGGCGCATGGTCACAGAGGCTTCTCCCATGGTGTTCATTTGGCCTTGTAAGGCGCCTATTATTTCCTGCCAAGTAACCTCCCTCGTGCCAATGGCAATAGAGGAAAAGCACAACAGCAGTAAAGCGACTAGGACGACGAATAAGGCAATGGGCTTCTGTTGTAAAAGGCCTTTATGTTTGGAATTGTTCTGGCTCATTTGGCTTTACGAGCCGCTTCTGCAAGCGCTTGAAGGTAATCATCTAACACCCAGGTAATAGACAGTGGCGTTGGATTAGCTGCAGTCGCCATTTTGCTATTGCCCAGCATGACAATAGAGCCATTTTTAACCGCACGCATTTTTGACATAAGTGGGTTTGATTCTAAAGGCGCCAGCAACTCTTCATTGCCATAGGTAACGAAAATGTCTACGTCGTTAAACATGTCTATTTGCTCAATGCTGCTTTCGCCAGAGAAGAGCCCATCTTTACTGATGTCTTTGATACTTTGAGGTGAGTGCATGCTTAGATCATCAAAAAATTTCACACGGGTATCATTGGCGCTGTAAAAGCGAATAACACTTAAATCGGTCGGATCAAGATGAGTGATAAACATGGCAGATTTACCTTTTAACTCTGGGTATTGATCAACACGCTCGGCGATGTCTTTTTCAATGCTGGCAATGAGTTCTTCGCCTTCTTCCGCCATTCCCAGCCCAGCACTATTAATGCGAATCATACTGCGCCAGTTGGTAGACCAAGGCTTGTCTGGAAAAGCAACGACAGGCGCTATCATGCTTAGCGTGTCGTAATCGGATTGGCTTAAGCCGGAGTAAGCCGCCAGAATAACGTCGGGTTGTGTTGCTGCGACCGCTTCGAAATCGATTCCATCGCCTTCATCAAACAATACGGGCGTCTTAGCATTCAGTTTTTTAAGTCGTGCAGTCACCCAAGGCAATAAACCATCGTTATCGTCGTCTCCAAATGTGGCGGCAGCAAAACCAACGGGAACGATACCTAGAGCAAGTGGTACTTCATGGTTTGCCCATGCCACAGTTGCCACGCGTTTTGGTTTGTGGGTAATGGTTGTTGAGCCGAAAGCGTGTTGAATCGTAATAGGGGAGCGTACGTTGTCCGCGGCCCATGCATTATTTAAAAATATAGAAACAATGGTAATAACAATAATCATCTTCATATTGTGTTTGTGCCATGCCAATCAAATAGAGTGCTAAATAAAGGAACGAGGTCGTTAGGAATTACAATGCAATGAGTGAGTTTTTATGGGAATGAAACTCATAATCAATTGTAAAGCGAGTCGGATGATAGAGTTAATCTTCAGAATATAATTGTATAAATCGGTCGTTTTCGTCTTGAGCCAGTTGCTTAGGTGTCAGGCTAGAGTATTTTTTGATCAATTTTATATAGTGAGATTGGTCGTTAAAACCTTCTTTGGGAAAGAGTTCGCCCACTTTGAGTGAGTCGAAGCTGTGGCGAAACCGCAAAATGTCACAGTAGCTTTTTAGCGGTAAGCCAAGCCACTTAGTAAAGTATCGATTGATTTGGCGACTGCTCCAATTGGCTGCTTGAGATATTTCAGTCACTGTTATTGAACCATGTGTCTTATAAATCAGTTCTGACATGACTTTTTTTCGAGGGTCTATTGGCGCTGTCAGCTGGGACGCAAAATACAAACTGAGCTTATTAGCAAAAGTATCCAGGCTTTTTAGGTCGTTTAGTTCTATACCCGCGAAGCCAATGTCGAGTGTAATGCGATGATTCAGAATGTTGGCGACAGAGGTGCTCAATAAATGCTCAACGGCTAATATTTTTAAGCGAACCCCCAGTAATACTGACTGTTTTGGCATGACGCCCTGCTTAGCGTCTGTTTCTAGTCCTACCAAGGATATGTGCAGCGGATATTCGGCATTGTGGAAAAAGTACAAATCAATCCCGCCATCAGGGAAGGTGGAAAGTTCTTCATCTTTATCGCTTGGATTTTCGATCATCCAAAAGCTTTCAACGAATGGAGCTAAGTCGTCGCTTGGTACTAATGACGTTAGTTGAATGGTCTCTTTCATTACCTAATCGCAAAGTTGGAGGTGAGTGTTGCGCGTTCGTTCCTTCGATGGCTACTTTAAATTTAAGTAGATAGTATAACGATTAAAAAGCGATCTTCTAGCTTCAATTGAGATAGATTCGTATTAACTCTTAGTTGTTATTATGAGGCACTGGGGATAAAAGAGGTGGTAGATGATCAAGCAACAAAGCAAATTCAACGGTTATTACATTGCGATCCTGCTGGCAATTGTTTTTTCTTGGTGGGGCTTTTTAGATACTAAAGCGTCCGACTATGTTTCCTCTTCCTTAGTGCAAGCGTTAAGTGCATTTGGCTTGGCTAAGTTGTTTAACGCCACCGTTTCTGTATTGCAAAGCATCCAAATCAGTGTGTTCGTCAGCTCCGTTACTATTGGCGAATTATTAGATCCCTTTAACGACATGGTGGAAGACTTCTCAGGTGTAATGAAGGTGGCTGTGTCGTCGCTTATTTTCCAAAGTATTCTGCTAAAAATCATTGCTACAGTGTATTTCAAAGCCTTTGTGACCTTGTCGGGTTTACTGTTTGGTTACTTGTATTGGGTGAAAAGTCGTTTTATCGAAGTGGCTTATAAAGTGTTTGTCACAGCTGTGGGCGCGAAGTTCTTATTGGTGCTGGTGGTTTTGTTATCGGCGTTGGTCGATGCCTCATTTTTGAATGAAGAAAAGACGCAAACCATGGATAAAATACAAGTGCATTCAGACGAAATGAATGAAGTGACAACTGGCTTAGGTGTCGCTGCGGATCTAAAGCAATCTCTTGATATAGACAAACAGACGTTACAAATCAAACTGGACGATCTGCAGAGCGAGCTGTCTAACCATGATGCGCGTTTAGATGAATTAACTGTTCAGAATGAATCTCTAAATCGTCAAATATCGGCACGTAAAGATACGTTATCAGCCTTAGATATTTTGTTTAATAACGATGAAATACTAGCGGGTCTACGAACACAGCAAAGCGCCCTGAGTGATGATAGCCAGCGTACAGAACAAAACATCAAAACCTCGAAAAATAAGATAAATGCCTTGCAGCAATCCATTGATGATCTAGGCAACCTGACCTTAGAAGACCAAGGTTTTTTCGCGTCCATCAAACAAGGCACTTTTGGGCTGAGCCATTTTAAAGACAAGATCAGCGAGTATGTGGAAACGCTAAATGGCTTGGTAAACGACTTCCTCACACTACTGGCGTTGTTTGCCTTCAATACCGTGTTGATCCCAGTATTGTTTCTTTATCTGGGTGCAAAAGGCTTCAAATTAGTCTGGCAAATGAAACCGTCTGACCTGATAGAACGAGCCAAACAAGGCGTAAAAGAGAGCCTATAAAACGCTGCTATTTGTGTTTTGCTATTTATGTTTTAGCCAGCCTTTCGCCGCGTCAGTAATGGCAACAAGAGCGGGGTTGGAAAGGCGTTGTTCGGTGGCAATAGCGAAGAACTGCTCGCGTATTTCTTCCGTGCTACCTATGACTTCGACTTGAAACTGCTGCGCTACTTCATTAGCAATGGCCGATGGCACTATAAAGACGCCTGCGCCAGCTTGGCCGAAGGTTTTCATTAACGCTCGATCATCAAATTCTCCCATGATTTTCGGATGGATATGGTGTTTTTCTAGCCATTGTAGGAGTTGGATTTGTATCAAAGATTGATCACTAGGAATTAGAAACGGCGTGCCTATAAGGTTCTTTGGAAAGTCTATATGACCTTTTTCAACTAGGTTTGGTGCCGCCATAAAAGACGTACCACATTCACCTAAGAAGTGATTAAAACCACGCACACCCAAGTGTTGTGGAATTGGGCCATCGGCGATAATAAGATCCAATTTATGCAACGCCAATTCGCCCAATAAATCTTCTAAGCTGTTTTCTTTGCAGACAAGTCGTATCGGATCTTCTAACTCCATAGCTGGAGCCAATAGCCGATAAGCAATGGATTTTGGTATCGAATCCGCTATGCCGACGCGCAGTAATTGTGTTCTATCAGTCGACGCGATACGCACAGATTGTTCCAGCTCACTGCCCAAAGTAAAAATCTCATCCGCGTAACTCAGTACCATGCGGCCAGTATCGGTCAGTTCTAAGTTACGTCCAATCTTGTTAAAAAGATCTTTGCCTAATTGCTCTTCCAGTAAGCTGATCTGTCCACTGATAGTCTGGGGCGTAATATGCAAGTGTTCACTGGCTTTTGTAATGCTGCCTTGCTTTGCCGCCATCCAAAAATAATGCAAATGTTTGAAATTGATCATAATTCACCGACACTTCGAAAAAAGCTGACTATTTACATAAATAATTCGATTATATCTTATGGGTTTTTATGAGTAAGTTGAAGTTTCCAACATAACTTACTCATTCATGAGTAAAGGAGAAGAAGATGAGAATCAAGGTACAAGCACGTCGTCTAGCTCTTACTAAAAGTTTAAAAGCCTATGTGAAGCGCCGTCTTAATTTTGCATTGAATTCCCGTTATGACAATATTCAAAGAGTGACCGTGACGCTTACCGACGTTAATGGTCCTAAGGGTGGTGAAGATAAACACTGCCAAGTATTGGTCAAAATTAATGGCCAAAAAGAAGTAGTAATTAGTGAGCAGCAAGCCGATATGTATTCCGCTATAGACAGTGCGGCCAGCCGCACGAGTCGAACCGTGACAAGACGTATTGAGCGACTACAACACAAAGCCACGCGATTAAAAGCTGCTTTCCATAAAATGAGACCGCAGAAGAAAATGCCTCGCGACATCTATGAAGAATACGAAAACGAATATGGCTACTATCAGCATGCCTGAGTGATAGCTAGAAAGCGTTATACTAGATAATCGAAATTCCCGTTTTAGGCGAACCAATTAATAAGGTTCGCCTTTTTTGTTTTTTCAGTTAGTGACGTTGATAACTTTGGGAGCGCTGATGACCTAATCTAAGAGCTTAAATAGGGCGGCGAGTTATAATATAAAGCGAATCAAATACAGGGGGGAATAGCTTGGTTCTGAAAGTTGTATTAGTCTTGCGAAGATACTGCGTATTTTATTTGTTCAAAGTCAAATCCACGATATTGAAGGTAGCGTGATTGTTTGGCTTTTTCTTTGAAGTCGGTACTGATTTCCTCTCCGAATCTTCTTTCCTTAAGTTGCTTTGCTAACTCAAACCAATCTGCATTTGCTTCTGATAGAGCTGTTTTTGCTAACTCGCTATTGATACCTTTTTGTATTAGTTCTTGCTGAATCCGGCTTGCTCCAAGAGGTTTGCTTAGTCGGCTCCTTACAAATATTTCAGCGAAGCGCTCATCATTGAGATAGTTCATTTCTTCAAGGCGTTCAATTGTTGCGCTGATCTCTTCTTCCTCGTGCCCTTTCGTTTTTAATTTTGTGACTAGCTCTTGTTTGCTGTGCTCTCTGTGACTTAGCAGTGACAAGGCTTGGTCGAATATTGATGTCTGGTGTTCTTTCATATCTATATCTCTGCTTGTCTTGGTTGAGAGGTTATTTTATCAGCTGAATGGGGTTTTTACATTTTGTTTTTAATTGACTGTATTTTTTATATTTTTTGGTTTTTTATTCTTTATTGTTAATATAAATAAGATGATAAAACTGCATATCTTGTGTGATTATGGGTGATGTGACTTTTATATTTATTTGAGGTTTTTCTATGCGTGTTTGCGTGTTGGGTGCGGGTGTTGTTGGCTTGACTTCAGCCTATTATTTGGCGAAAAAAGGCTTTGAGGTGACAGTGATTGATCGTCAAGAAGGTGTAGCTCTTGAGACTAGTTTTGCTAACGCAGGGCAAATTTCACCTGGCTATTCTGCACCTTGGGCAGCGCCTGGCATTCCACTTAAGGCTATTAAATGGCTAATGCAAAAACACGCGCCATTAAAAGTTAGTGCTGATCCTGAGCTTAAAAAATTAGCTTGGATGGGGAAGATGTTGGCGAACTGTAATGAAAAAGCCTACGACGTGAATAAGTCTCGTATGGTGGCATTGGCGGAATACAGCCGTGACCAGTTCATTGCTATGCGCAAAGATATTGGTATTAAGTACGATGATGGGCAAGGTGGTTTGACTCAGTTATTTCGTAAGGATGAGCAAGTTGAAGCGTCCGAAAAAGATATCAAGGTGCTAAAAGCCTTGAATGTCCCACATCAAGTGTTAACGCCAGCACAAATATTAGAAGTTGAGCCTGGACTTGCTCCGGTAATTGATAAGTTTAAAGGTGGACTTCGTCTGGTCGGAGATGAAACCGGAGATTGTTTTGTTTTTTGCCAAGAGTTGAAGAAACACTGTGATGAATTAGGCGTTAAATTTAAATTTGGCGTAGCGATTGATCGCTTGGTCGTAGAAGGTGGTAAAATACGCGCCGTTAAAACCGATCAGGGTGACTTTGAGTTTGATAATGTCTTGGTGTCCATGGGGAGTTATTCAAAAGAGTTACTAAAAGCGATCGATATTTCTATTCCTGTTTACCCTGTGAAAGGTTATTCCTTAACTGTGCCAATTACGGATGCGCAATTTGCTCCTATTTCTACGGTGATGGATGAAACCTACAAAGTTGCAGTGACTCGACTAGGTGGTCGTATTCGTGCCGCAGGCACTGCAGAGTTGAATGGCTATAATCTTGATTTGCCAAAAGTGCGCACAGAAACTATTACGCATGTTGTTCATGACTTGTTTAATCAGGGTTGTGAGTTGTCCCAAGCGGACTACTGGACAGGACTTCGTCCAATGACACCAGATGGCACGCCTGTTGTTGGGCGTACAGGTATTGATGGTTTGTATTTGAATACCGGTCATGGAACATTAGGTTGGACGATGAGTTGTGGCTCTGCGGCAGTGATCGCTGACATTATGTCTGGCGATAAAACGGATATCGATTCGCAGGACCTTTCCGTACAACGTTATAAGTAATACAACGCTTTAAAAGTTTAAGGGGCGAAAATGGCAAGGCCACTCACGGCAACGGTAGATTTGGAAGCGATCCTACAAAACTACCGCTATGCAAAAAAGTTACAGCCAACTTGTAAAGCGTTTGCTGTTGTTAAAAGCAATGCGTACGGACATGGTGCGGTTGAAGTGTCGCGTTATTTAGATAAAGAAGTAGATGCTTTTGCAGTGGCAGCGATTGAAGAAGCCATTGCTTTACGAGAAGCAGGCATTGTTTCTCCTATCTTGTTGTTGGAAGGTGTATTTGAAGGTGAGGAGTGGGCGCTATGCGAGAAGCATGGTTTTTGGTCTGCTCTAGAAAATGCTCAGCAACTGGATGAACTACAAGCTAGCCATGCCAAAATTGAAAAGGTTTTCCTGAAGCTAGATTCAGGCATGCATCGTCTTGGGGTTGATAAAGAAACCGCGCCAGTGTTTGTTTCGGCGTTAAAAGACAGTGGCCAAGTGGGTGAGGTCGTTTTAATGACGCATTTTTCTTGTGCGGATGATTTGTCAGATTTAACGACTATGCAGCAGTTGGCTTATTTTGAACAAGCGCGTCAGTCGATTGGTGACATTGAAGCCAGCGTGGCGAACTCTGCGGCAATTATGAAGTGGAGCGTGCCTGAAGGTGGTTGGATTCGTCCGGGTATCATGTTGTATGGGATTTCTCCTTTTGCTGAAGTGAGCGGTCGAGCAGTGGGCTTGCGCCCAGCGATGACCTTGTCGTCCAAGGTGATTTCAACACGCAAACTTAAGCAAGGTGACAAAGTCGGTTATGGTCTTGGGTATGTCGCTGCAGAAGATCACGTATTGGCGACGGTTGCTGTGGGCTATGGCGATGGCTATCCTCGTCACGCAGTAAATGGTACCCCGTTGCAAATCGATGGAAAGCCCGCTTGCCTAGCAGGTCGTGTGTCCATGGATATGATTACGGTGCGTATGCAAGACTTTGCCGCTGAGCCTGCAATGGGTCAAGAGGTAGTGCTTTGGGGTGGCGATGTGCCCGTCGAAGAAGTCGCTGATTACGCTGGTACTATTGGTTATGAGCTAGTGACCAGAATGACCGCGCGACCTCATTATCGTTATATTCGCGGTGAAGGTTCTCAGTAATGCCTTTCTAGAAATATCAAGCAAAAGTAGGTTTACATCCGTAAATTCTACTTTTGCTTAAGTTATGCACAAAATAAGCTTTAAATTACTGCGGTTTCTTTTGAAAACACCTATCCTTTGCGTGTACTATTTTGTGCTTTTCGTTGCATCGAGTTGGCACGTACTAATCTGCCATTCACGCAATCCAATTCGTCCAGAAAAATAGAGATAGAGACTCATCCCATTATGAAGAGTTCTGAGTTACGCCAGTCATTTTTATCGTACTTTGAAAGTAAGCAGCATCAGATCGTAGAATCCAGTTCATTGGTTCCTGGAAATGATCCTACATTGCTGTTCACCAACGCTGGTATGGTCCAGTTTAAAGATGTGTTTTTGGGAGAGGATCTTCGCCCATACTCACGAGCAACGACGTCTCAGCGTTGTGTTCGAGCGGGTGGTAAACACAATGACTTAGAAAACGTCGGTTATACCGCGCGTCACCATACGTTCTTTGAGATGTTGGGTAACTTCAGCTTTGGTGATTACTTCAAAAAAGAGGCGATTCATTATGCGTGGGAATTTCTAACGGTTGTATTGAAATTGCCAACTGAAAAGCTGTTGGTAACAGTTTACGCAGACGATGATGAAGCGTTTGATATCTGGAACAAAGATATCGGTCTTCCTGCAGAAAAAATTATCCGTATTGGTGATAATAAAGGCGGCCGTTACCAATCTGATAATTTCTGGGCGATGGGCGATACAGGTCCTTGTGGTCCTTGTTCTGAAGTGTTTTATGATCATGGTGAGCATATTTGGGGTGGGCCTCCAGGTTCACCTGAAGAAGACGGCGACCGTTTCATTGAAATCTGGAACGTTGTTTTTATGCAATTTAATCGTTCTGCTGATGGCACTATGGCGCCATTGCCTAAGCCTTCTGTTGATACTGGAATGGGCTTGGAGCGTATCGCGGCGATTTTGCAGGGCGTTCATAGTAACTACGAAATCGATTTGTTCCAAAATCTGATTAAAGCAGCGGCACAAGTGGTTGGTACTCAAGATCTGAGTGCGCAGTCTCTTCGAGTTATTGCTGACCACATCCGTTCTTGTTCCTTCATGATTGTTGATGGCGTGATTCCATCAAATGAAGGTCGTGGTTATGTTTTGCGCCGTATTATTCGTCGAGCGATTCGTCACGGTAATAAGCTTGGACAAAAAGGTGTGTTTTTCCATAAATTGGTGGAAGCACTTGATGTCGAAATGGGTGAAGCTTACCCAGAGTTAACGAAATTAAAAGAGCGAGTTGCTTCTATTCTATTAAAAGAAGAAGAGCAGTTTGCCAAAACCCTTGATCAAGGGATGAAGATTCTTGAAGAAGCGATCTCTGAACTAGGTGACCAAAAAGTTATTCCTGGTGAGACTGTTTTCAAACTTTACGACACTTATGGTTTTCCTGCGGATTTAACCAACGATGTTGCGCGTGAAAATGATCTAGAAATAGATGAGGCTGGATTTGAAGTCGCGATGGACGCACAGCGTGCTCGCGCTCGCTCAGCCAGTAACTTTTCTATGGATATGTCGAGCGGCGTTAAATTGGACTCTGTTACAGAATTTACTGGTTACGAGAATCTAAACGCTACCTGTGAAGTTGAAATGATCCTCGTTGATGGTACTTCAGTTAAAGCTATCGAAGCAGGTCAAGTTGCGGCAGTGATTTTGAAATCTACTCCTTTTTATGCGGAATCTGGTGGTCAGGTTGGCGATCAAGGTTGGTTACGTGGTGCCGGTGCTTTCAAAGTATCTAGCACAACTAAACAAGCTAAAGCACATCTGCATTACGGTGAGCTAAAAGAAGGTCGTTTGGCGGTTGGTGATCAGGTGACTGGCGAAGTGGATCGCACTTTGCGCATGGCGACTACATTGAACCACTCTGCTACTCACTTAATGCACGAAGCACTGCGTCGTATTTTGGGTGATCATGTTTCGCAAAAAGGCTCTTTGGTAAATCCTGAGCGTTTGCGTTTTGACTTCTCTCATTTTGAAGGCGTTACGGCGACAGAAATCGAGCAAATTGAAGACATGGTTAACGAACAGATTCGCTTAAACCGTCCGGTAGAAACAGACATCATGGATGTTGAATCTGCTAAAGCGAAAGGCGCGATGGCGTTGTTTGGCGAGAAATACGATAGCGAAGTGCGAGTATTGACGATGGGTGCCGATTACTCGATTGAGTTGTGTGGTGGTACTCATGTTAGTCGTACAGGCGATATTGGTTTCTTTAAAATTATTACAGAAAGCGGTATTGCTGCTGGCGTTCGCCGTATTGAAGCCGTGACAGGTAAAGTGGCAATTGATACAACGCGCCAGACTGAATCTGTGCTGGATGGCATTGCAAGTCTTGTCAAAGGCAATAAAGACAGTGTGTTAGACAAGGTGGTTGCCTTAAACGATCATGCGCGCAGCTTGCAAAAAGAATTGGATGTATTGAAAGGTAAAATGGCAGCTTTAGCTGGCGCTGATTTGGCTTCTCAGGCGGTAGATATCAGTGGCGGTAAGTTGTTGGTTGCTCAGGTTGAAGTAGAAGATCCAAAAGCGTTACGTGATTTACTAGATGAGCTGAAAAGCAAGCTAGAATCGGCAGTCATTTTATTGGCTGCGGTTAATGATGGCAAAGTAAGTTTGATTGCTGGCGTAACCAAAGAGTTGACTAAAAACGTGAAGGCTGGGGATCTGATTAAAATGATTGCGCCTTATGTTGATGGTAAAGGTGGTGGTCGTCCAGATATGGCTCAAGCTGGTGGTAACAATCCAGATGGATTATCTGCAGCTCTTGAGTCAGTGCCTGGTTGGGTAGCTGAAAGAGTTTAAATTGAATCATTCCTTAAGAGCTTTGATTTCGGCTTTTTTGATTTAAATAGTGGAAAAATTATGGCGTTGTTAGTTCAAAAATACGGCGGCACCTCGGTAGGCACAATAGAGCGTATCGAGGCAGTTGCAGATCGAGTGTTAAAGCATAAGCAACAAGGTGATGACATAGTGGTTGTGGTTTCAGCCATGAGTGGTGAAACCAATAGGCTGATTGCTCTTGCGAAAAGCATCAATGCTTCACCAAGCGCGCGTGAAATGGATGTGCTTTTGTCTACCGGAGAGCAAGTTACTATTGCTCTTTTGTCTATGGCGTTGATGAAGCGTGGTCTTGATGCTCGTTCTTATACTGGCTCTCAGATTCGTATTACTACTGACAGCGCTCATGGTAAAGCTCGAATTCAAAAAATTGATACCGAAGCAATGCGCGCAGATTTAGACGCTGGACGAGTGATTGTGGCTGCTGGTTTCCAGGGAGCGGATGAGTTAGGCAACATTACGACATTAGGTCGAGGTGGCTCTGATACCACCGGTGTTGCGCTTGCTGCCGCTTTGAAGGCGGATGAGTGTCAAATCTATACCGATGTGGATGGTGTTTATACGACGGATCCTCGTGTTGTAGATAGTGCTCGACGTTTGGATAAAATTACTTTTGAGGAAATGCTAGAAATGGCTAGCCTTGGCTCGAAGGTGTTACAAATCCGTTCCGTAGAGTTTGCTGGTAAATATCAAGTGCCACTTAGGGTGCTGTCCAGTTTTGTTGAAGGTGAAGGTACGTTGATTACAACTGAGGGGAGTAAGGGTATGGAGCAGCCAGCGGTTTCTGGAATTGCGTTCAATAGAGATGAAGCAAAATTAACATTGAAAGGAGTTCCTGATATTCCAGGTATTGCTTCTCGTATTCTTGGTCCTATTAGTGATGCCAATATTGAAGTAGACATGATTGTTCAAAACGTATCTGTGGATGGTACAACAGACTTTACCTTTACCGTGCATCGCAATGAATATGATCAAGCTTTGTCTACCTTGAATGTTATCGCGAAAGAGCTTGGAGCGAGTGCTGTGCTCTCTGATGCCAAGATTGCTAAGGTGTCTATTGTCGGTGTGGGTATGCGCTCTCATGCAGGTGTGGCGAGTACTATGTTTAAAGCTTTGGCTGCGGAGTCTATTAACATTCAGTTGATTTCTACTTCGGAAATTAAAGTGTCAGTCATTATCGATGAAAAATACATGGAGTTGGCGGTTCGTGCATTGCATTCCGCTTTCAAATTGAATGAAACGGCATCAGGTGTTCGAGAAGCTTAACAATTGGATACATAAAACCCTGTAGTTATGGATGGTTTAATTTTTATTGAGAGGCTACAATTAGCTTTGTAGGAATTGCCCTACAAGATTTGTCGGGCAATTCATCTTAATAAATAGTTAAAGGCAATTACAGGGAGATATTCTTATGCTTATTCTTACTCGTCGTGTTGGTGAAACTTTAATGGTTGGTGATGAAGTTTCTGTCACTGTATTAGGTGTAAAAGGAAATCAGGTACGCATTGGTATAAATGCACCTAAAGATGTGTCTGTTCACCGTGAAGAGATTTATCTTCGTATTCAGAAAGAGCAAGACGAACAAATTTCTGAAGATTAATTTCTAAAAAAGCCTTTACAAGACAAATGTGTCGTATATAATGCGCCCCACTTGTTACGGAGAGTTGGCCGAGTGGCCGAAGGCGCGCCCCTGCTAAGGGTGTATGGGTTAACACTCATCGAGGGTTCGAATCCCTCACTCTCCGCCATTTCAAGTTTGTCTTTTGAGAGTTTACTCTCTGAGCAAAAAGGCAGGAATNTGAGTAAAGTTTTGTTTTGCACCAGTAGCTCAGCTGGATAGAGTACTCGGCTACGAACCGAGCGGTCAGAGGTTCGAATCCTCTCTGGTGCACCATTCCAAAAAAAGTATTTTAAGAGATATTCTTTAAATACTGTGAGTAAAGATTTGTTTTGCACCAGTAGCTCAGCTGGATAGAGTACTCGGCTACGAACCGAGCGGTCAGAGGTTCGAATCCTCTCTGGTGCACCATTCTTAAATCTCTAAAAAAATATTTTTTTGTTATATCTGAAAGAAATATCATATGCACCAGTAGCTCAGCTGGATAGAGTACTCGGCTACGAACCGAGCGGTCAGAGGTTCGAATCCTCTCTGGTGCACCAATTCTAGTTATCCTCTAAGATTCTTTATACTCCTTAAGTTAATTTATAAACTCCTTATTTTAATCTCTTATTGTATTTTTGTTATTATGCCTTCGAATGTTTGTGTTAGCTCATTCACGCTTTTGCAGCGTCGTAATGTCTGAAGGTTTTCTTTAACTTCCGCAAAACCAAACCGTAAGTGTCCACACCATTGTTTCAATCTGCCAAGTGTAGCGACTTCGTCATAATATTCTTGTAGTTCGGTGCTATAGCCTGCAAAGAGTTTGTTTAGAGTCGTCAAGTCTATTGTATTATTTTGTCCGTTTAGTCCAGCTCTTATTTGTTGAAATACAAATGGGTTGTTGAGTGAGCCACGTCCAATCATGAAGTGCTTGCATCCTGTAATGGATTGGCAGCTTAAGAGTGATTCTGTATCTGTAATGTCTCCATTGGCGACGACAATCATGCTTGTCTTATCTTTAATTTCGCCTATTTTTTCCCATCTTGCTGGTGGTTTATAACCATCTTTTTTAGTGCGCCCATGTATCGTGAGAGTGTCAACACCAGCGGCCTCAATGGCGGCTACGTTATCAAATAGTAATGCTTCATCTTCGAAACCTAAGCGAATTTTCGCTGATACAGGAATTTCGCTCGGCAGTATGTTTCGGATTGCGCTCATGATGTCATAAAGTGCATCAGGGGTTTGTAATAAAACAGAGCCGCCACCGTGACCATTTACGCGTTTTGCTGGGCAGCCAAAATTTACATCGATGTGAGTGGCTCCGGCTTTAGTTGCATTCAAGGCGCTTTCCGCCATAAGTTCTGCGTTACTACCTAGTAGTTGAGTGTGAACTGGATGGTTATGTATTGTTCTTGCTTTGTTAGTGTTTTCTGGAGCAAGGCGTTTGAATGTTGTTGCGGGAATGGGGTACTGGGTGACCCTGATGAATTCCGTAACTAAGTAGTCCATGCCGCCAATTTGCGACAGCAATGCTCTCATTGTGTGATCCATGACACCTTCCATCGGTGCGACGGCCAGTACAATGCTATTGTTATTCGTTGAAGTTTTTAGGGTGGTGGCTGTTTTTAGGGAATTGTTCACGAAATAAGTCTAACTGTTATGCAATAAAAATATGAAACTGTTCTGGTTTGTGGTAAAAAACTAACTATCAAAAATAAACAGCGCTCTTGGGTGTGCATCTGATCACATTAGATCTGTACAAACAAGACGAGAAAAAAGGTAACGATACTATGAATGGGTTACTAGAAGATGGTGTGGGGTTGATGGTGTTAGGGATGGGCTTTGTATTCCTGTTTCTAGTGGTGTTAATTTTTGCGACAGGTTACATGTCGCGACTACTAAATTATTTGTTTCCTGAAGTACCTGTTGTCGTAGCGTCAAAGCCTGCTTCTAAAAATCTTTCTTCTTCTGGTGTGGATGCGCAAATGACTGCGGTTATTACTGCTGCTGTTCATCAACACAGAAACAGTAAAAAATCTTAATTTTCTAATACTAACTCTTCTAATTTCTTTGAGGCTGAAACATGACAACAACAAAGCAACCTCTTGGCATTACTGATGTCGTTTTACGTGATGCTCACCAATCCTTGTTTGCAACGCGTATGCGCATTGACGATATGCTTCCAATCGCAGAAAAACTTGATCAAGTCGGCTTTTGGTCGCTTGAATCTTGGGGCGGTGCGACATTTGATTCTTGTATTCGCTTTATTGGAGAGGATCCTTGGGAGCGTATTCGTGAATTGAAAAAAGCTATGCCAAAAACGCCTCAGCAGATGTTGTTGCGTGGGCAGAATTTGCTTGGCTACCGTCATTATGCTGACGATGTTGTGAATAAGTTTGTTGAACGTGCTGCCTTTAATGGTGTAGATGTTTTTCGAATCTTTGATGCGATGAATGATCCGCGCAATTTGGAGACGGCGATTAAAGCAGTTAAGCAGCAAGGTAAGCATGCTCAAGGGACGATTTCTTATACTAAGAGCCGAGTTCATACCACTAAGAACTGGGTGGATTATGCAAAAACGCTTGAAGATATGGGGGCGGACTCCATCGCTATTAAGGATATGTCTGGCATTTTGACTCCATATGATGCCTTTGAATTAGTTAGTTTGTTGAAAGCTCAGACTCAGCTGGAGGTGCAATTGCATGCGCACGCTACGTCTGGTTTGTCAGATATGACGATTTTGAAAGCTGTTGAGGCTGGAATAGATCGAGTTGATACAGCTATTTCTTCTATGTCGATGACTTATGGTCATAGTGCGACAGAATCTGTGGTTGCTGCGCTGCAGGGTACAGATAGAGATACAGGTTTAGATTTAGAATTATTAGAAGAGATTGCGGCTTATTTTCGTGAAGTTAGAAAGAAATATGCGAAATTCGAGGGCTCCCTTCGAGGTACAGACTCCCGCATATTGATTGCTCAAGTGCCTGGCGGCATGTTGACTAATATGGAAAGTCAGCTTAAAGAGCAAGGTGCAGCAGATAAGTTTGACGAAGTGTTAAAAGAGATTCCAAAAGTTCGTGAAGACTTGGGGTTGATTCCACTTGTCACGCCTACTTCTCAGATTGTTGGTACTCAGGCGGTTTTGAACGTCCTTACTGGTGAGCGATATAAGTCTATTTCAAAAGAAACAGCAGGTATTTTGAAGGGTGAGTATGGTGCGGCTCCTGCTGAATTTAATAAAGAGTTGCAAGCGCGAGTTCTAGATGGGGCAGAGGCGATCACTTGTCGACCAGCTGACTTATTGTCACCTGAAATGAATAAACTGACTGAAGAGTTGCTTGGTCTTTCAAAAGAAAAAAATATTCAGTTGTCTGATGATCAGATTGATGACGTTTTAACGTATGCCTTGTTCCCTCAGATTGGTCTTAAGTTCTTACAAAATCGTGGAGATGCAAGTGCTTTTGAACCAGCGCCGACGCTTGATGATATTGTTGATAGTAAGCCCGCTGCTGCAAGTGCATCTTCTAATGATGCGAGTGTCTATACCGTTTCAATTTCTGGACAGAGTTTTGTTGTTCAGGTGTCTGAAGGTGGCGATGTTAGTAATATTCAGCCAGTAGCTAATGTTCCAAGTGCTCCAGCTCAGGCGCCTTCGGCTCCTGCTGCGTCATCTGGTGAAGATGTTCCTTCTCCATTAGCGGGTAATATCTTCAAAGTGCTTGTGTCTTCAGGTCAGCAAGTTGAAGAAGGTGATACTGTGATGATTCTTGAGGCAATGAAGATGGAGACAGAAATATCTGCGCCTAGATCCGGTGTCGTTGGTTCCATTAATGTAAAAGAAGGTGACTCCGTGCAAGTTGGTCAGTCACTTCTTACTTTGTAGTTGAAGGAATCAATCGAAAATGGAAAACAAATTATTAAATCTTTATCACGACACAGGAATTTACCAGCTGGAGCTTGGTCAGTTTGTGATGATCTGTGTTGGTTTGCTGTTGGTTTATCTGGCAATCAAAAAAGGTTTTGAGCCACTTCTGCTTTTACCTATTGGTATTGGTGCGGTTCTAGTCAATATTCCTGGTGCTGGTTTTATGGCAGCACCGGTTTATGATGCAACTGGTCACATGGTTTCTCCAGGTGGTCTTCAATACTATATTTATCATGGTGGTATTGAGACAGGGTTGTTTCCATTGATTATCTTTATGGGTGTTGGGGCTATGACGGACTTTGGTCCTATGCTTGCTAACCCAAAAACATTACTGCTTGGGGCTGCTGCTCAGTTTGGTATCTTTGCTACGGTTATTGGGGCTGTTTTATTAAGTGCGTCCGGCATTATGGATTTCTCATTAGCGGATGCTGCGGCAATTGGTATCATTGGTGGCGCGGACGGCCCGACGGCTATCTTCGTTGCTAGTAGGTTGGCGCCTGATTTGCTTGGTGCGATTGCTGTAGCGGCTTATTCCTATATGGCGTTAGTGCCACTTATTCAGCCGCCAATCATGCGAGCGCTAACAACTAAAGAAGAGCGTTCGATTAAGATGGAGCAGCTTAGGCCTGTTACTAAGAAAGAGAAAATTGTTTTTCCAATTGTAGTGACTATTTTGGTTGCGATGTTTTTGCCATCTGCAGCGCCTCTGCTTGGAATGTTCTGCTTTGGGAACTTGATGCGTGAATGTGGTGTTGTAGACCGTTTAAGTGATACGTCTCAAAATGCTTTGATTAACATCGTAACTATCTTCTTGGGTTTAGGTGTCGGTTCAAAGTTAAGTTCAGAGGCTTTCTTGAATTTAGAAACGCTAGGGATTTTGAGCTTAGGCTTGATTGCATTTTCTATCGGCACGGCTGCAGGTGTATTGATGGCGAAGTTGATGAATAGATTCTCTAAAGATTCCATTAACCCATTGATTGGTGCTGCTGGTGTGTCGGCCGTTCCTATGGCTGCGCGCGTGGCGAATAAGGTTGGTCTTGAAGCGAACAAGCAAAACTTCTTATTAATGCATGCGATGGGTCCTAATGTTGCGGGTGTTATAGGTTCTGCTGTGGCGGCTGGTGTAATGCTGAGTTACGTCGGTGGTTAGTGTTTAATTGCCAGTTTTCAAAAAGACACTCCGGTGTCTTTTTGTTTAT
>NZ_KZ454892.1:0-74554 GCF_002792415.1 Marinomonas sp. BSi20584 | reverse complement strand
ATCCCGCGACAAGTTAAACTATAGACATAGCCTACTTTTTAATGACTTACTTGAAATATGGTTGCGGGAGCCGGATTCGAACCAACGACCTTCGGGTTATGAGCCCGACGAGCTACCAGACTGCTCCATCCCGCGACAAATTAATTCTTTCAAGAATCACTAACAATTTCGTTTAATTAGTTTTTGCTGGAGCCCTTTTTTTAATTAAAAAGTGAACCAACCACCATTTTTAAAATGGTTGCGGGAGCCGGATCTTCGGGTTATGAGCCCGATTTTTATAATTTACTTTATTTTACTTTGTATCATCAACTGCACATAAAAACAAATAAAACCATACAAAACAACAACATATATTTATTATTGTTTCATATAAAAATATTTATAAATCTTAATCACATTAAATTTATGAGATTTTATATTATTTATTGGTCACGATTTTGACCACCCACTTCAAATAACAAGTATATTTTTTCTGAGCTTAGGGAGCATGGGGTAGACCCCCAAAAATCGGCATCTATGTGCCAAGATTTGTTGTTGAGACCACTAGTATAAAAGAGAGAGTCCACTTGACTTTTCATACCTTAGTAGACACCTTTTAACGTTAAAACCTAGTTTAAAAAAGAGAGATTATTCGAATTGCTAGGGAACATGGGATCAAGTCGAGTTACGCGGCTTGATCCCATGTTCCCTAGTGCAGCTTATCAGATAGACATACCACTCATTTAAACCATTACACTATGACAGGTTTTACCCAGAACTCACTTACCTTATCTATTCCTTATTTCGTAAAAACAATCGATTCTACTGGCTTACTCACTAATGCTTGTGCAGGCTTTTTTCATCTATAAATTCCATTTGTCGTAGTAATCAAACACTCTACTTCGAAAAATATTTCTGACCTCATAAAATTCATCAACTCTATTGCTTTTAAGTAAGTCATTTTTAGCTGATATACCATTAAGAAGAGGACGATTTATCAGCCTTTTGAAAAATCATCATTAAGAATAATTTTATCTATAGTCATTAGTGACGCCAATTTTCAAATGGTCTCCAAATTTCAACTCTTATCGCTACGTCTTAATCGGTCTCCCGTATTAACCATTAACAATACTGTCAAAAACCATTCATTAAACCTTCATACGAAACAGATAGCATTTCGTTCGACAGAAAAATATACAGAAAAGGTTTCGAATGATAATGGGCATATCTAAAAGACAGAATGACATTCTTGATTTACTAAAAAGTCATGGAGGCAAAGTTTCCAGTGCTCTGCTCACTGAGCACTTTGATGTGTCTGTCCAGACTATTCGTAAAGAATTAAATATTCTCAGCGAATTGGCTTTGGTAAAACGTGTTCATGGCGGTATTTGTCTACCAGTTCAAAGCCATAATTTATCTTTCTCTAATCGACAAATCATTCATCTTGAAGAAAAGAAAGAAATAGCAAGAAACATAGTTCGTTACTTGCCAGAAGGTTGCAGTATTTTTTTAGGTATAGGCACTACCCCTGAACAAATTGCCCGTCATCTCATCCATCATCCAGGGCTTACCGTCATTACCAACAACTTAAATGCAGCCATAGCCTTATGTGAAAACCCAAATATCCAGACCCATATGGTAGCAGGTCGTATAAGAACAACGGATCAAGACGTTGTAGGTGAGGACGCCACTCACTATTTCAGAAAGTTTCAGGTCAATTATGGAATATGTGGTGTTGGAGGCATCTCAAGTTCAGGGGACTTGCTCGATTTTTCTACTGAGGAATCCCATCTTTCGCAAGCCATTCTGGAAAACTGCGAACAACGCATTTTAGTGGCAGACCATCAGAAGTTCCAACGCAGCGCTCCGGTCAAGAGCGGTCACTTAAGAAGCATAGATATGTTTTTTACCAACCAGATTTCCACTGAATTAGGCCTGCTTTGTCAGCAACTAGATGTAAAAGTCGAAGCGAGCAGCGATCAACCTTTGAGGCAACTATGAGTTTTTTAAGTATTTCTAATTTGAGCAAAGATTATTCTCACCATTGCGTAGTGAACGATATCAGCTTCTCGATTGAGCAAGGGGAATTCATTTCTTTACTGGGGCCAAGTGGTTGCGGAAAATCCACCACGCTCAATATGATTGCTGGTCTTGAGACACCGACTCGAGGTCAGATTCATCTTGGAAACAATGATATCACGCACCTTCCACCAGGAAAGCGTGAGCTGTCTATGGTGTTTCAGTCTTATGCCCTATTCCCCCATTTGTCTGTCAAAGAAAATATTCTATTTGGCTTAAAAGCGCGCCGAGTCGACAAGCAAGAGCAGATTAAAAGATTACAACATGCAATCGAATTGGTCAGTTTAGAAGAGCATATCAACAAAAAACCTAGCCAATTATCAGGTGGTCAATGTCAACGTGTTGCGTTAGCTAGAAGCATTGCTTCTCAAGCACCTCTTTGTCTTATGGATGAGCCACTTTCAAATCTTGACACCAAACTACGCAATGAAATGCGCAATGAATTACGCCAATTACAAAAGTCTTTGGGTTTGACTGTTGTGTATGTAACCCATGATCAAATTGAAGCGATGAGCATGGCGGACAAAATCATCTTACTCAACCAAGGAAAAGTAGAGCAACAAGGTTCACCAGAAAGTTTTTATCAAACACCTGAATCAACCTTTGTTGCTAGCTTTATCGGCCATCCACCAATGAATCTTATTCCCAGCCATGAGTACATTATTGGTGTAAGACCTGAGCACATTGAAGTACAGAATGTAGGGCACAAAACCAAGATCAACAGCTGTGATTACCAAGGCGCTGCCACCGTTATTAATGTGGACATTATTGACGGCCCTTTTCACGGAGCAAAAGACATTCAACTGTCCCTTATGGGTAAACATCAACTCACGGAAGGAAGTGACTTAACCATCAACTGGTCTGAACAAGAACAACATCTATTTTCCAAATCTACTGGCAACAGAATTACCAATCCATAGCATCTGAAAATCAACCTGAAAGGAGCTACTGCAATGCGTATAAACATGAAAAAACTTCTTACATTAGGAGCAATAGGGCTTAGCTTTTCGGCTCTAGTACAAGCTAAAACAGAGTTAACCATGTACTACCCTGTATCCGTTGGCGGCGCGCTAACTAAAGTCGTTGATTCCATGGTTGAGGATTTTGAACAAGAGAACCCTGATATCGATGTGAAAGCCATTTACGCAGGTAACTATAATGACGCCCGAGTAAAAGCTTTAGCAGCATTAAACAGTGGCCAACCGGCTCAATTATCCGTGATGTTTTCAATCGACGTCCATGAACTGATGGACCTAGGCGCGATTATTCCTTTTGACGATGTTATCTCCACACCTGATGAACGCCAGTGGCTACAAAGCTTCCACCCAGCATTAATGGAAAACGGCATTGTAGATGGCAAAACCTATGGCATTCCTTTCCAGCGTTCCACGATTGTAATGTACTACAACAAAGACATGTTCCGTGCAGCGGGTCTTGATCCAGAAAAAGCCCCTAGCAACTGGCAAGAATTAGTTGAAATGGGCAAAAAATTGACCAAGAAAGACAGTAATGGAAATGTTACGCAATGGGGAGCTATGATCCCATCTACTGGCTATCCATATTGGATGTTTGGCGCATTGACTAAAGAAAAAGGTCATAAGCTAATGAACCAAGCTGGCAATAAAACCTATTTCGATGACCCTAAAGCCATTGCTGCACTAGAGTTCTGGAAAGACTTAGGCGACAAGTATCAAATCATGCCGAAAGGAATGATTGAATGGGGCACTTTACGTCAGAACTTTTTAGAAGAAAAAACCGCCATCATGTGGCACTCAACCGGTAATTTAACAGCAGTAAAAAATGCAGCAAACTTTGACTTTGGCGTTGCTATGTTACCTGCTGATGTGGAGCGTGGTTCACCAACGGGCGGTGGTAATTTCTACTTGTTCAAAAATGCCACAACAGAAGAAAAGCTAGCTGCTCTTAAACTGGTTAAATTTATGACCTCACCACAGCAAGCAGCTAAATGGAGTATAGAAACTGGCTACATGGGTGTTAGTCCTGAGGCTTATCAAACCAAGGAACTCGCCAACTATGTTGAGTCCTTCCCACCAGCAGCTGTTGCTCGAGATCAATTGAAATATGCAACGGCCGAGCTATCTACACACCAATCTGGTCGTGTAAGAAAGCTATTAGATGATGCGATTCAATCTGTGCTAAATGGTCAGCAAGGCGCGAAACAAGCTTTAACAGCCGCCCAAAAACAAGCCGATCAGATCTTGTCACGCTACCGTTAAATTTCATGTTGATTAAAGGGGCTAGCAATGGCCCCTCATTGAGATTATTTATGTTTAAAACCTATAAAGCCCAAGCTTGGCTTCTCTTAGCGCCAGCACTCATCCTTTTAGTTGCCTTTACCTATCTACCCATAGGAAACACCATTTGGCGCAGCATGTTTGGCTTTGGTGTACAAATGGGAAATCAAGCCAGCAGCGAAAACTATGCCCGCTTGCTTGATGATCCTGTTTTTTGGCAAGTACTAAAGAACAGCGCCTTGTATGCTTTGATTACAGTACCAGCATCCATCTTCTTCGCCTTAATGATGGCACTTTGGGTCAATGGCAAAATCGCTGGGACAGGCTTTATGCGTCTTTCTTTTTTCACACCCACTATGTTGCCTATGATCTCAGTCGCTAATATTTGGCTGCTATTTTATAGCCCGGAAATCGGTTTATTTAATGCCATTTTGAGCTGGTTCGGTCTCTCTGGCGTCAACTGGCTAGGCGACCCTAATACGGCGCTATATAGCTTAATGACCATGACCATCTGGAAAGAGGCGGGTTTTTTTATGATTTTCTATCTTGCGGCCCTGCAAACTATTTCCCCCGATTTATATAAGGCGGCAAAAACAGAAAATGCCTCCAGTTTATATATTTTTAGACGTATTACTTTTCCTTTGCTAATGCCGACCACTTTATTTGTATTTGTTAATGCCTTGCTGAACTCATTTAAGCTCATAGACCATTTGTTCATTCTCACCAAAGGTGGTCCGAACAATGCGACGAATCTATTGCTGTATTACATTTACGAAAACTCATTTTCTTTCTTCGATACAGCTTATGCATCGGCATTAACAGTGATTTTGCTGCTCATATTAATTGTTATGGCACTCGTACAATTTGGCGTGATAGAACGTCGCATCCATTACTAACTGGCAGGCTATCGAGATTGATAATGAATAAAACACTGACTTTTTTATCTTCTAGTATCGCTTGGATATTGGCATTACTTTGGATTTTTCCTTTGCTTTATGCTTTCTGGGCTGCTTTCCATAGCGCTGAATATACAACTCATTTTTCCCTATTTGCTCCATTGGAGTTGAGTAACTTTGAGAAAGCTTGGTCTCAAGCCCCTTTTGTCCGCTACATGTTTAACACGTTTGCCATCAGCATTTTGACATTGGCAGGTCAGTTAATCGTATGTACCTTGGCCGCTTATGCATTAGCTCGAATTAAATTTCACGGTCGAGCATTTGTTTTCAGCTTAATTATTATGCAATTGATGGTGACACCAGAAATACTCATTGTGGAGAACTATCAAACTCTGGCTCAACTCCATGCCATTGATACATATTTAGCTGTGGCTATTCCGTACATTGCCAGCGCATTTGGTATTTTCTTATTACGCCAAAGTTTTAAAACAGTGCCTATTGATTTAGAAAACGCCGCAAAATTAGAAGGGTGTAATCTTTTACAAATTATTTGGAAAGTCTATGTGCCGCTTGCCAAGCCAACTTACGTGGCTTACGCGTTGGTCTCCATCAGCACACATTGGAACAATTTTTTATGGCCATTAATCGTCACCAATACAGAAAATAGTCGTCCGCTCACTGTTGGTTTGTCTATTTTTGGAGCTCCTGAGTCCGGTGTTGATTGGGCTATTATTTGTGCAGGTACACTAATTTCAATTGCTCCATTATTACTGATCTTTATTATTTTCCAACGTCAATTCATTCAGTCATTTATGCATGCAGGAATCAAATAATGCGTTTATTAAGCTGGAATATACAATCAGCTAAAGGTTGTGATCATATCTTTGATATCACTAGAATCATCAAGGACATTCAGGCCTTTGGAGACTTAGATGTAATCTGTTTACAAGAAGTTTCTCGACATATGTTGCCGTACAATAATGATGATCAAAAATGTCTGATTGAAGAAAGTTTTCCTAATTACCACAGTGCTTGGGCGCCAGGGTTTAGTCGACCATTGGAGAATGGCAAAAGCCAAGAGTTTGGAAATTTAACCTTAGTTAAACATGGCAAACTCTTAGACCAGCGTATTCATCAGCTACCAAACCCTTGTGTCTCTCCGTCCATCCAAATACCTAGAACGATGGTAGAAACAGTGATTCACTACAGGGACACAAATATTACTTTAATGAATACGCATCTTGCCTATCACTCTGAATTAGAATCGAAACAGCAAATCGAGTGCGTAACTCAACTGCGAGAGCAAATACGAAGCCACACCGATTCATCAATGACACCCTCAATTTCAACCGATAATGACGCCTATCACACCGCTCAAAAAGGCAGACACATTATATTATGTGGAGACCTTAATATTGCTTTAAACAGTGCCAAGTACATAAAGATGACCCAGGACATGGCTTGGCTAGACAGTGCTGAGATCGCATTAAACAACGCAAGCAGCTCTATTCGACAGCCAACTTGTGGTCTATTTGATACGGATCTCTGGCCTGAAGGCCCTCATGTCCGAGACTACTTTCTTTGTTCTGCAAGCTTGCATGACAAAATCAAACATTTTGAAGTAAATACCTCAACTATGGCTTCAGACCACCAGCCTATTTGCTTAACTCTAGAAGATTAAAATACTAATGAATAACCCGACAAACTTACCCAAAAACCTTATTAATAAAATCAAAGTATTATTTACCGATGTAGATGACACACTGACATTCAATGGCGAAATCCCACTCCAAACGATTCAATCTTTACATAAATTAAAAGAAGCTAACATAGTTGTGGTGCCTGTTACCGGAGCCAGCGCAGGATGGTGTGATTGCTTATTAAAAACCTTACCAATCAAATACATCATAGGTGAAAATGGCGCTTTCTTTATGGAGCAAGGAGATCGTGGTCATACTTTGCTTACTTACTTAAAAGAACCTCACCAAGTACAAGAAGATCTTGAAAAGTTAAAGCTGCTTATCAAGGAATTAAATACGCTCTATCCAGATATCAGCTTCACCCAAGATCAAAGTTATCGCATTACCGATGTGGCACTGGATATAGGCCAAGCAGTTAAAGTGGACTTTTTACATGCAAAATCAGCAACCCAATGGTTAAAAGAGAAAGGAGTGAACGCTAAGTTAAGCTCAATTCACATTAATACCTGGATTGGGGATTACAACAAAGCAACTGGTGCTCTAGCGTGGCTTGCATCACACAATATCTCTCTTGAGGAAACTGCCTTCATAGGCGACTCAACCAATGATGAAGCCATGTTTCAAGCCATTCCCTTATCAGTTGGTGTAGCTAATATTGAAAAATTCCTTCCGATATTGGCCCATAAACCCAACTATATTACTCAAAGTGCTGGCGGCTTAGGATTTGTAGAATTGGTTGATGCACTTATTTCATAAAAAATTGTTTTAAGAATCGACCCTAAAATACGAATAACATAGGAGTAATCTGTATAAAAGCCACTAAACAAGATTTATGTATCTCTATTCAGTGGTCAAAAAATAACAGAAACTGGATCCATACCACTACAGACTTACCCTCTAACGCTTGTGCAAGCTTTTTCATCTATAACTGTAGTGGAATAGTCAATCACGGCGTTTTCCGTTACGTCATCGACTCTATTTTTAACATTAGGTGCGCGCCTAGATCGATTAATTAACGCACCAAGATTGCCATCTTGAGCCAGCTTTTAAGACGCTACCCAGTTATTCAGCAAGATTGAGCAAACCCACTTTGTGCTGAATGATGGGATTCTTAGTATGCAACATAGAGAGTTACCTTTTGTTCGCTTTGATTGAAAATTCGACACTTTTATCAAAACGGGTAACTCTCTAACTTTTAAGTGGAATTGTCAGATTGAGTCGGGACTAATAAACTTTATCGTACCGAGTAGGTACTCGGTCAGATATGACCTAATTAATCTTCTAATCGAGTCACAATATTAGGGATTTCATGGCCTTGTAATATCAAATATTCAAGCCGTGACTTCTCTGTGTTACCCAAAATCCCCATAGTGAGTTCGTTAAACTTCTGAACCAACTCATCGTCTGTTAAAGGATCTTCCGGATCCCCTTTACGGGTTTTCTGATGGTAGGAAAGTTCCTCGCCATTGGTAAGTTTAATAATGACGCGAGCCGAGCGAACTCCGGGATAAAGCTTGCTAAGCTCCTCGTCTCTATAAACAGAAACACGCTTGGCAAAGTTGCGGATATCTTGTCGAGCCAAGGTTTCGTCGTTAAAGGCTTCTAGGCGGACTTTTCCGGTCAAGCAATGGGCAGCGATACAGTATTGCAGGCTAAAGCGCGCTTGTTGTGCGTCTTGCGGGTTGGTTCTATCGCACATTTTTTTCGTAGCATCGTAACCATAAACATCAATAGACTCGATGTCTTGATATCCAATATTGTGTGTTGTTAATAAGTTACCCACGCCATCTATTGCAGGGAAAATATGTCCGCAACAACCATGGTTTTTAATAGTCATACGAGTGATTGGTGTCCACTCATAGGAGCCAGCAAACGCTTTTCCCCAATTAACTGTGGCATCGGTTGTCGCATTCGCCCAACCAAACGGACCACTTAAGCTGTCTATGGATGCCTTAACGCCAGCCAAGGCTGAATTACCAGCCAAAATACCAGCTTGGGCAGCATGGCCCGCATGAAGCGCTTTTGCTCCGCCCTCTCCTTGCAGGTTAGCCTGATGTCCACCTGCAAAACTACTGGCAATACCAATGGCGTGCATCACTTGTTCCTGCGTACCTTTTGCTAACAGCACACACGCCACAGCAGCACCAATGGTGCCAACCGTTGACGTGGTATGCCAATACTTATAATGGGCAGGCTGAATAGCAAGAGACAAGCGGCAACCCACTTCGTAAGCACCAATAATAGCGCGATGTAAAACATCCAAAGACACATTGTTATTCTGGGCAATGGCTAAGGCAGCCGAAATGGTTGGGCTGCCGGGATGGTAACCGCCATCTTTAAAAATATCATCGAATTCAACAGTATGGCTAGCGACACCATTCATAAAAGCAGAATAACTAATAGATCTTGGCTCACCATCAACATAAGAAAAGGCATTTCCACTTGCTGATTCAATAAAATGTTTGAGCTCTGTTGATGGAGAACAGACTGTGCCCGGCAAAGTGGTTGCGTACCAATCTAATATCGCTCTGCGAGTAGCCCAAGAAACGTCTTTAGAAAGTGGACATGTCAACCAATGGACAGCCAAATTAGATAATTGAATAATTGGATTTTCCACGAATACTCCAAAAAAATAGACATGTGAAATGTTTAGAGATCTTTGTACTAAGTCACAAAGATCTAGGCAAAACTAATGCCTGCCTCATAATCATGAAGCAGGCATTAATAGCAGTAAGAATTACTGTGGTATCAAGAGGAAATCACGCAACCTTATTTAATTACGCCAGCACGTTTCAAGTTGTATTCAGCAAGATCCGAAATACGCTTAGCAGCCGCTGTATATTCATCAGGTCCTAACCAAGAATCAATGACACCTGAGTTACGTGCGTATTCTTGGTAATCTTTATCTAGCATCGCTTTGTGGAAAGCATCAGAAATTTGTTCTTGGATGTCTTTTGGAATGCCTTTTGGTCCAAACACACCACGTAGTTGCACCCAGCTATTGTCAACTTTATAACCTTGATCAGAGAAGGTTTGAATATTGTCATAGCCATCTAACTTAGTCATACCATGAACACCCAAGCCTTTAATTCGACCAGCGTCAAAGAATGATTTAGCACCACCTAAACTAGACATACCAACATCGATATGACCACCTAATAATGCTGCGACAATGTCAGGTGTTGCATTAAATGCTACCCAATTCAGATCAATCCCAGCAGCTTCAGCATACATACTCATACTTATAAACTGAGTAGAACCGATTGGTCCAAAGCCTCCAACGTTAATAGTGCGTTTTTTTGCTGCTTCTTCTAGGTCTTTCAGATTATTAATATCCGAATCAGCACGAACATACATTAGATTTTGATCTTCTTGAGTCGTTGCGATCCAAGAAAATTCATCTAAAGAAAATGTTCCCTTGAGATTATCTACCATGCTGGTAAAGGCTGTTAAAGTATTAATACCTAGTGTTTGCCCATCAGGTTTCGCTGCGCGAACACGGGACATTTGAGCTGCACCACCGCCACCAGGAGAGTTAACAACAATAATATTTTGCTTGATTTGTGGTTCTAAAGCTTTTGCTAGAGTTCGAATAAAAATATCGGATGAACCACCAGCTTTAGTATGCATATAAATAGTAACTGGCCCTGTAGGCCATTTATCTGCGGCTAATGTGCTAACACTTATCATTGCAGCACATAATGTGATAGTGATTTTCTTAGTTAGAGATTTCAGATTTTTAGTTTTTAATATCATGATCTTTCCTTCTTTCTTTTTATTAGGGATCTGAAGAACACCAAGATAATCTCATTATAGTTTTACTAGTAACACTGAACATATGTAATGGCCGCTATAACATTTCCATCACTTACTATTTAGTCATAATCAACAACGATAAAAATTTATTTTCTCATAGACTCTCTCATCCATTTTAAAAAGGTCAAAAGCGTGTCACTAGGAGCAACCTTATTGGACCAAACCAAATAATAACTTTCGCCTGTTGTATGAGAATCGGGGAACGGAGAAACTAGCTTTCCTTTAGTCAGCAACCCCTCAACAAATACTTTTACCGCAAGAGCAACTCCCATTCCCATAGCGGCAGCTTCATAAGCCGAGGAAGAGTTATCAAAACGAATTCCTTTATGGCTGTCTACCTTCACCTCTCTAGACTTTAACCAACTTTCCCAGTCATGATTTCTTGCCATAGAATGCAATAAGGTGACGTTTTGTAAGTCTTGCGGTGTATGCAACGGATTATTTGCCAAAAACTCTGGTGTACAAACAGGAATAAGTTCTATTTCAACTAATCTTTCTGCATGCAATTCAGGCCATTTTCCATAACCAGAACGAATCGCAGCATCGATATTTTGTGTTTCGAAATCTACAGGGGCAAGTGAAGAAGATAAACGGACCTCTGTTGCCTCAAAACGCTTGTGGAAGTCTGCCAACCTAGGTATCAACCAACGCTGCGAAAAAGTGGTATAGGATTGAATCGATAAAACATCACGACGCCCTCTTCGAGATACTTTTCTAGCCGCATCAGCGATATCTTGAAAAGCGGTACTGATTCCGTCGTACAGCTCTTTTCCCTCATCCGTTAATTCAATTCCACGGTGCAAACGCTTAAATAACGCAACACCAAAATAATCTTCCAGCACCTTAACCTGCCGACTCACCGCCACTTGAGAAACATTTAGATCTTCTGCCGCAGCAGTGAGACTTAGTAACCTTGCAGCAGATTCAAATGCCTTAAGAGGATTTAGAGGAGGGAGAGGATACTTCATAATAGGTACCTTAAAGCCTGAGTAGAAAAATAGAATATAAAAATATTAGCAGCCATCATTAGACATAACATTTTGTTAGTCAATACAATTATTGTAAGGCTAACAGGCAAGCACTAAAAAACTTTTTCCTCTAAAATAAATTCACTATAAACAACACCTCACGACAGAGATAAACTATGTTTCATACCACAATAATAAAACCTAGATTTTCTGAAACAGACAAACTAGGACATATAAGCAATACTGTTTTTCCTGTTTGGATGGCCGAATCACGCTCTGACTTCTGCCGCTCTGCTCTTGAAATAACACAACCTTGGGTGGTTGCTAATATTTCTATCGATTTTAAAAATGAAGTGCTTCATGGTGATGATGTTGTCATCAACACTTGCGTAGAGCGCATCGGCGGTAAGTCAGTGACTTTTTACCAGGAAATGTTTCAATACGAAAAGCGTTGTGTAGTCGGACGTACAACAGTTGTATGCATAAACAAACCGACAAAACAATCTTGTTCGTTGAACAGCAGCGACAAGGAAAAACTCCAACCCTATCTAGTCGTGTAAACCTAGGAACACATAGACTAAAAAAGCCAGCCCAAAGGGCTGGCAAACTTAGTTCTAACCACGACTGAGCAGCGCGGTTATTACACTCGTTCTATAATCAGAGCAATACCTTGACCAACACCAACACACATACTAATCAATGCATAACGTCCAGATGTCTTTTCTAGCTGATTAATAGCTGTCGTTACTAAGCGAGCACCTGATGCGCCCAGTGGATGCCCGATGGCAATCGCACCACCATTTGGGTTCACTCGAGCGTCATCGTCTTTTAAACCAAGCTGACGTGTTACGCCAAGTGCTTGAGCGGCAAACGCTTCATTCAGTTCAATCACATCCATTTGCTCAAGCGTCAAATTGGTTTGTGCCAATACCTTCTTAATGGCTGGAACGGGTCCCATGCCCATCACTCTTGGCGGTACACCCGCGACAGACATGCCAACCACTTTAGCTCTTGGCGTAAGATTGTAGTCTTTCACCGCTTGTTCATTCGCCATCAACAAGGCACACGCACCGTCATTAATACCGGATGCATTGCCCGCCGTAACTGAGCCATCAGACTTAGTCACACTGCGCAATTTCGTTAACGCTTCTAACGTCGTCTGTGGACGAGGATGTTCATCTTTAGCAAGGGTCACATCTTCTTTTTTAGGGACAGAAATAGTGACAGGAAACACTTCATTTTCGAAGAAGTTTGCTTCACTAGCCGCAGCCCAGCGCTGCTGACTACGCAATGCAAAAGCATCTTGATCTTCTCTGGAAACAACTTCTTCTTCGGCAACGTTTTCTGCTGTCTGCGGCAATGCATCCACACCATAAAGTGCTTCCATTGCTGGATTCACTAAACGCCAGCCAATGGTCGTATCTTCTAGAGCTTGGCCTCTATCGAATGGTGTCATGGCCTTTTTCATCACATAAGGTGAACGACTCATACTTTCGACACCACCAGCGATAATCAAACTTGCTTCGCCAAGGCGCAAAGTACGCGCCGCGGAACCTACCGCATCAAGTCCTGAACCACATAGACGATTTACCGTTAAGCCCGGAACAGTCTCCGGCAAGCCAGCTAAAAGGCCAGACATACGGGCGACATTACGATTGTCTTCACCCGCTTGGTTAGCACAACCGTAAACAACATCATCGACTTTCGACCAATCGACCGAAGGATTACGTTTCATTAATTCCTTGATTGGTAAAGCACCAAGATCATCAGTACGAATAGACGACAAACCGCCCATAAAACGACCAAACGGAGTACGTATCGCATCACAAATGTAAGCTTCTGACATATTTCTCACCATTAATTTTGTTGTTATTTCTTTAGTGTCTGTACCTTGCCCGCTTGGTGCCCCTTACCATTTACGTCAGCAAGATGAGCCATTAACACTGCCAACTCATCGGTAGGCATGTGACGAGCAATAAAGACTGGGCCGCCTTTCCAGCGAGGGAAGCCGTAACCATTAGTCAAAGCAATATCAATCTCTTCTGGGGTTTCGCACACTTGCTCTTCAAGAAGCAATAAAGATTCGTTGATCAAGCTGCCAATCACACGCTGCTGAATCTCTTCATCTGTAAACGCTTTAGCAACGATGCCTTTTTCTCGACGATAAGCAGTTAGCAGCTCTGCAATAAAAGTATCGGATTCTGGTTTACCATTGTCGCCATATTGATAATAACCACTGCCCGTTTTGCGGCCCAAGCGCCCGGCTTCACAGATTCGGTCTGGAATTTCAACATAACGAGACAAATGACGCGTGTCTTTCGTCTGTTCGCGCATGCGCCAAGCAATGTCCAAGCCAGACATATCAGCCACTTTAAACACGCCCATGGCAAAACCATAAGATTCTATTGCTTGATCTATTTGCTCTGGGCTAGCGCCCTCTTCCATTAGGAACTCGCACTGGCGTCGGTAAGCCGCATACAAACGGTTACCCACAAAGCCCCATGCATTTTTTGTCGTAATGGCTTTTTTGCCGAGCTTTTTCGCAAAAACCATCGCTTTATTAAAGGTTTCTTGACTGGTTGAAGCGATTTTCACCACTTCCAATAACGACATGATATGAGCTGGACTGAAGAAATGCAGACCCAAAACCCGTTCGGGATGTTGAATACCAGCAAAAATCTCATCCACATCAAGGTATGACGTATTTGTTGCCAACAAAGCATCAGCACGAACGATATTTGCCAAATTACTAAACAAGGATTTTTTCGCGTCTAAACTTTCAATAATCGCTTCAACGGCAAGATCCACATCTTTAAGAAGAGTCAGATCCGACGAAGTATGAAGTTTATTCAAACACTGAGCTTTTTTATCTTCTGTTAGTTTGCCGCGCTTAACCGCACCATCCAACTCAGACAAAATTCGTGTTTTACCTGCTTCAAGAGCTTGTTCATTGATCTCAACCAGAAAGACTTCATAGCCAGACATAAGCGCATTCAAACAAATACCGCTGCCCATTGTGCCAGCGCCGATGACACCCACTCGTTCAATAGGCGAGTCTGTTGCTGTTTTTTTGCCTAAGCCATTTTCGACGAAAAACAAATAACGCAAAGCCTGAGCTGGCAGGCTACCACGAAGTTTTAAGAAAATTTCACGTTCCAACGCCACACCATCAGCAAAACTCAAGCTGGATGTTTTGGCTAGTAAATCTGCCGCGGCGTGAGCCGATGGCAAGCCTCTTGAACGTTTTAGCAAACCTTTCGATTGAACCGCAAAATCATCATGGTCATAACCAGGAATATTGCGCTCACTAAGGCGTTGCTTAGACAAAGGTGTCTCTAAAGCAGAAAGAAGCTGAATCACCTCATCGATCGAATCCTGGCCGATAAGCGTGTGAACAAGACCACGGCTTAGGGCTTCTTCTGCACTAATTGGCTTACCTGAAACAACCATATCCAAAGCGTGTAACATACCAATAGCACGGGGCAAGCGTTGTGTACCGCCAGCGCCCGGCACTATGCCAACAGACACCTCAGGAAGCCCCAACTTCGCACCTTTTACGGCGATTCGATAGTCACTTGCCAATGCCAATTCAAGGCCACCGCCAAGGGTAAAACCCTTGACGATAGCAACAACTGGTAACGGAAACTGTTCAATAGCCTGAGTCACTTGAGGCAAGGTTGGCTCAGTCGGCTCGTTTTCCAATTCATTCAAATCGGCGCCAGCCATCAAGCAACGGCCTTCACCTTGCAGAATAACCCCATCAACAGCGTCAACATTGACTTGTGCCAAACGCGCCAAAATGCCTTTTCGCACAGCATCCGTACTGGCGTTGACAGGTGGATTATTAATGGTCACCACGGCAAAATTTTGAACTATTTGCAGTGATACAGGATACTGATCGATAAGTTGCGTCATAGCCCCTCCTTATTTGTTCTCTTCAAGAACAATAACTGCGTCTGCTGCAACAACACCTGATCCCGCTTTCAACACAAACAATGGGTTGATTTCAGCCGTCACAAGTCGATCACCTAAGCTGGCAATAAAGTTGGAGAAGTTTACGATCACTTCTGCAAGCGCTTTGGTATCTCGCAATGCGGCACCACGATAACCATCTAAAAGTGGCCACGAAGTAAGATCTCGCATCATATTTTCTGCTTGTTTCAGGCTTATCCCTTTGCCTTTTTCTAGCAAACGAATCGTCGTATCTTTATACAATTCAGCCGCAACACCACCAGCACCCAATAAAATTGAAACACCAAGTGCGTCTCGGTTTGCTCCGAGAATCAACTCGTAGCCACCAGATACCATTTCTTCAATCAGGAATGCTTCAGGCTCATTGCCAGTATGTTTAGCAACCGCTTGTTTCATTGCAGTTAGCGCATTGGCGATAGTCGTTTCATCTTGGAACAAAGCTACGCCGCCGATATCACTCTTGTGCATTAGGTTGGCATCAAGCACTTTTAAAACAACAGGTGCTTTCAATGCTTTCACGGCTGCCAAGGCTTCGGCTTCATTTTTAACCACTCGGCTCTTCGGTACACTAATACCTGCGCTGCTGAAAAGTGCTTTTGCCTGAACTTCATCAAAACTACTGTCACTAAAAGCTGGCGCTGTAGAAACCACTGCCGCCTCTTTATCTTCTAATGCTGCCAACGCTTCTGGACGAACACGGTACAAAGCTTCCAATCCCGCACTGCAACTTTCAGGAGAAGTAAAACTTGGAATACCTGCTTTATTAAGGCGCTGCAAAGTATCTGGCGCATTTGGACTAACATAAGTAATAACAGGCTTATCGCTGCAAGGTAGGCAATCCTGAATCGCACTCACCACAAGATCTGGCATCGCTAAACCTGAAGAACCAATAATCACCACCAACGCATCGTAGCTTTTACTTTCTAACAAAATAGTAATGGCTTTACGAAGCAAGTCTGGCTGTAGGCCCGCCAAGGTTACGTCAATTGGGTTACGGTCAAGAACGGTTGGTGTATCGCCTTGAATAGCCCGTAAACGCTCAGCAGTATCTTCATCCGGTACCGGCGTTTCAAAATCCACCATACCCAAGGCATCTGATACCAATGTACCGGCACCACCAGTCGAAGTGAGAATAGCCACGCGACGGCCATGCATAATGCGGTCATTGGTCAACGCTGCTGGGATATCAATTAGCTCATCAAAAGTATTCGCGCGAATCACACCTAGCTGTTTAAAGAAGGCGTCGTAGACATTGTCTTCACCCGCAAGTGCGCCAGTATGGGAACTCGCCGCACGAGCTCCGGCTTCGGAACGGCCAATTTTAAAAGCAACAATAGGTTTACCAGCACGACTCGCCTTTAATGCTGCTTCGCGGAAACGGTCTGGATTACGAATGGTTTCAAGGTATAAAGCGATGACTTTAGTATGTTCATCGTCTACCAAGTATTCCACAAAGTCAGACACTTCTAGGTCCACTTCGTTACTGGTTGATACCAAAGAAGATAGGCCAATGCCCTTGCCTGCGGCACGAGACAATAAAGCCCCCAATACACCACCACTTTGAGAAACAACGGCTATGTTACCCACTGGCAAATCAGCCACTTCTAGTGCGCCACTGGCAGACAGAGGGATTTTGTTCGTTAGGTTAATAAGACCAATCGTGTTTGGCCCAAGAATGCGCATATCACCAGCAGCATCAAGCAACTCTTGTTGCATATTCAGGCCATCGTCACCTGCTTCGGCAAAACCACTCGCCAAAACAACCGCGGCTTTACAACCTAGTTTGCTTAAAGAGCGAACGGCATCAATGCTTCTTTTCGCACCCAACAATACCAAAGCAACATCCGGTGCCGCTGGAATATCATCTATGGATTGATAGCATTTCAGACCTTGAATTTCAGTGGCTTTTGGATTCACTGGGTAAATATCACCTGTAAAGCCATGTTTTAGTAAATAAGAAACTGGGCGACCAGAGGTTTTGCTTGGATCAGCAGAAGCACCAATTACCGCGACACTTTTTGGGTTTAACAAGGCGTCCATATGCATTATTTATCTCCTGCTGCGCGATCAAGAAAAGCTTGAACAGACTGACGGTGCTCAAAAGAGGTATAACAAATACCTTGAGCTTTACTACCTTCAGCGAACACTTGGTGTTCAGACATCTCGTAGCTTTTATTCAGAATGGATTTAGTTAACGCAATAGCCGTTCTTGAACCATTGCTCATTTCTTCGGCCATTTCGATTGCCTTATCAAGCAGCTCATCAGATTCACAAATTCGATCTGCAATACCTAATTCCAAAGCTTCTGCCTGCGCCACTTTACGGCCACTAAAAATCAAATCTTTGGCTTTACTTAAACCAACACGGCGCGGTAGGAAATACAAACCACCACCATCAGGCACCAAACCACGGGCGATATAAGCCCATGTGAAACTGGCGTAAGGTGCAGCAACAATAAAGTCACAAGACAAAGCAAAGTCAGCACCCAGACCTGCAGCTGCACCGTTTACCGCGGCAACAGTAGGAATAGGTAAATTAAGCAGTAAGCTGGCAGCATAATGAACGCCTTGCTGACGATCCCAACCATTAAAACCTACCGTCGATAAATCTGCTTCCATTCTGACTTTCATGCCAGCAATGTCACCGCCAGCACAAAAACCTTTACCTTCACCTGTTACCACTAAGGCTTTGATATTTTTATCTGACCGGATATTAAGAAGATGCTGCACAAGCTCCGCGCGCATCGCATCGCTCATGGCGTTGCGTTTTTCTGGACGGTTGAGTGTAAGTATTGCAATGTTATTCTTGGTTTCAAACTTAACCAGAGGTGACTGACTCATAATAGCCTCGTTTATTTTAAACTTATTTATTTTTGAGGAAGGCCAAAACATAGTCTGGCCAAGGAACCATTCAATTGTTGAATGAAACCCTTATAAGTCGCAATTGAGCATCCATTAACACAAACCTAACTAAATGTTAGTCAAAAAAAGTATTCGAAATGACTCTTTAAAATAAAAACAAATCCTCCTAAGATCCCTCCCAACAAAAGCTGTGCCCTAACCTAATAAATAGTTAGTTTTGTCCTTTAACCTCTTGAGTCATAGTAATTGAGTACTTATGGCAAGAACTAGAACAATGGAATGACCCTACTTCCATAGCCATTTGAAAAACAATAATAATTCGATTGTCTGTTACCCAAGTCGCCTTTTCAGATTACATTCTGAATAGACAAAGATGGGTTAGGAGATAAAGAGGACTAAAATGAAAAAAACAAATGACACACACACCTCAGACCATCAATTTAGGCTGCCTTTCAGTATATTAGAGGTCATTATCAGTGTATCTGTACTGATTATTGGCATCTTTTATTTAATTGAAACATTACCTTTAGCATCTATGGCATCTGGCTCTCAAGTAGGACCTGGAGGCTTCCCTTTAGGAATTGCTATCATCACGGTAACACTTACATCTCTACTGTTTATAAGCAGTGTGATTAAGCTTGTAAAACAAACAGATTCACATCATGTGACTTTCCACCGTTTTATCTATGTGCTGATTAGTACTGGCATCATTGTATTAATCGGAGGCAATTTAGAATCCCTCGGGGCATTTTTCGGCACATGGATAATGGCCACAGGCATCATGTTTTGCTGCGGAGAAAGAGGTCTACGACTGTTTATTCTCCCACCTTGCATTGGCGCGGCCATTTACGTCATTTTTGTCATCGCCCTTGGCGTTTACTTTCCATAGGATGTAATTATGTTTGATAATTTATTAATGGGTTTTCATGCGTTTGCTGATCCCTATGTTTTTCTAGGACTTTTAGTCGGTGCATTTTTAGGTTATCTAATTGGTGCTATTCCAGGCTTAGGACCAACTTTAGGTGTCTCACTTCTTATTCCGTTCACCTACAGCGTAGACCCTCTTGTCGCGGTGGTAACACTCGTATCACTTTACGCAGCAGCAGAATACGGCGGCGCAATCTCCGCCATACTAATTAACTCTCCTGGTACAGCGGCGGCGGTTGCTACCTCTTGGGATGGCTACCCTCTTACTCAAAAAGGGAAAGCTGGGGTTGCTCTTAACATTTCCATTATCTCGTCTGGTATTGGTATTTTAGTAAGCACCATTTTGCTTTTCTTCACTGCGGTACCATTGTCCGAGTTTGCCTTAAACTTTGGTCCCGAGGCTTACTTCTCTCTTGCATTAATGGGGCTTAGTTTAGTCTCTATTTTTGCTTCAGGTTCGCTTTTAAAAGGCGGCATTGCGATGATGATAGGTTTAGGCTTAGCAACCATTGGCCTTGATGCACAAACCGGTGTGCCGCGCTTTGCTTTTAATCCTGAATTCTTTGAAGGCTTACCTCTAGTACCTGCTTTGCTAGGTCTATTCGCCTTGTCTGAAGTATTGTTTATGATTGAACAATCTCGTCAGCAACCGCACAAAAGCAGTACCATGAGCGGTATTTTTGTTGTGCCATTCAGCGTCTACTACAAATTGAAATACACATTATTACGTAGCTCACTTATTGGTTATATTATTGGCATCATTCCTGGAGCGGGTGCTTCTATTGCTTCATTCTTGTCTTATGGTGTTGCAAAGCGCGTATCAAAAACACCTGACGAATTTGGCAAAGGTAGTCTGGAAGGTATTTCAGCGTCTGAGTCAGCAAATAATGCTGCCGTTTCTGGTGCGCTTGCCCCTCTACTCGCTTTAGGTATCCCAGGCTCACCAACCACAGCAATTATTATTGGTGCTTTGATGATTCATGGTATTCAACCAGGGCCGTTATTGTTCACAATGAACCCAGAAGTACCATTCACCATCTTTGCTTCACTGTGGATTAGTGTGCCAATCATGGTGCTAATTGGTCTTCTCGGGGCAAAATATTGGGCAAAAGTCGCAGATGTACCACGTTCCATTCTAGCGGCAATCGTGACTTGTATTTGTTTGATGGGCGCTTACTCTTCCGAAAACTCCATGTTCCCTGTCTACATTACGATTGCATTTGGCTTGCTTGGTTATATTTTCCGCAAAGCGGATATTCCACTAGCACCTATCGTATTGGCATTGGTATTGGGTGAAATGCTTGAAACAAACTTCCGTCGTGCTGTGGTTATCTCTGGTGGAGACTATTGGGTCTTCTTCCAAAAACCACTGTCACTAATCTTACTTTCTGTGGCTATTATTTCTTTCCTAATACCTTTTGTTAAATGGATTAGAAGCAAAATTTAACCCTTTAATTCAGGTCATCTTTTACCAAAGATGACCTGAATTTTTCCTTCTTGTGCCCTTTCCGTCTCATCCAATCTATTATTTTTCTTTCCCTAAATCTCACACTGATTTAAATCCACAACAAAAATCTACCAAACCTTTTTTAAAAAGATTCGGTTGATCATTGCGAAATACTTGAAATGATAGGAAATTAACAGATTGGAGTTAATCCATGAGCGCGTAAAATAGACGAACTTAATACAGAACAAATTTCATCTGCGAGCGAATTTAAAGAGATTGAAGTTTGAGAATGCGGAACAGCAACCAGTGTGAGCCATGTGTCATTGCGTGCTAAATCGGTCAGCTTGTCAATAATCTTGATTCCCTGCACATCTAACAATTCGGCTTTTTGCTGAAAACCAATATCAACAAGCCCTTCAGCCACAGCAGCTCCAACCGAACGATCCGAGAACTCCACCACCTTGTCTACTGAACCACCTTTCCGTAGAAGCTTAGGCAGCAATTCATCACGAAAAAAACGTCCACTACCAGCCGCGGAAATACCAATGGAAGAAGCCTTTAACAAGGCCTGCCATAAATTCTCATCCGATGATAAATCTGGCGATTGAGATGCTTCAGAAACGCAAAAAGCAACTGTAGAGGCAAAAATTGGAACAGCCACCCCCTTCAAGTGACCTGCTACAATTGCCTTGTGCGCCAAAGCCATAGGGAGAATAACAAAGTCAGCAGAATCACCTTGCTCGATTCGACTGGTGATACTGGTAGATGATACGCCCGTAGCCGGCCCATACTCGAACACGTACTGTCCTTCCATTCTCTTGGCAAATTCATCTAACGCAGAAGAGAATGCCGCAGGCGCTAAAATACGCGCAGGGCTATTCATCACAACATTCGCTCAAGTAAGGCAACAACAGCATCTGGATCATCAATCATAGGATCATGGCCGCAATTTTCCATTACCAGCGTTTCCCAAGTTGGATCTTTTTGGCAACGCTCAAGTGCCGCATCAAAACGTGGCTGCGGAAACAAGGGTGCACGAACATAAAGTTTTTTCGCGACTCTTTCACGCGCACCAGTCAGCTCAAGTGCTTGAAAAGACACACCTATCGGTTGTTGTGTAATTTTAGAATCAACCCATTCGGCATCTTCTGGCGACTGAATTTTAAGCGCGGCAGAGGTTGGACCAGGACGGGAAACGTCACCACGTTTCTGAGCTTCTTCAAATGCTGCCGTTTGTTGCTCGTTCAAAAAGTCCATACCACGCTGACCATTATCAGGAAGGAATGCATCCAAATAAACAATAGCTGACACACGCTCCTCAAGTTTTTCAATAGCACCACTCACCACCCAGCCAGAGTAAGAATGACCAACAAGAACTACGTCCGTTAAATCTTCCCACTTCACCACGTTGACTACATCGTCTATGTGAGTTTGTAGGCTGATATCAGCACTCATTAAATGTGAACGCTCGCCTAATCCTGTTAGCGTCGGTGTAAAAACTCGGTGGCCCTTAGCATGAAGCTGATCTCTCACTTTCTTCCACATCCATCCGCCATGACCCGCACCATGAACCAAAACAAAATCACGACCATTATTTGCAGTTACCATTTCGACTCCTTGTTGTTTTTATATTGGTGCCAACCCTAATTAATAAAGACCGACACAAGGCACGACGGTATTCAAGTAAGCAATTAAACACCGTCAAGGTTGATAAATCAGTTTAAAATGATGATTTGCAGGTAACAACAAATGATAGAGTGGCTAACCCATCAATTTGTTTGCCTGAACCTAACAATTGATCAGGTCATAAAGCAAAGAAAGATTGTTACCCTTGAAGAAGTATTTTTAAGACAGTCAACAATTAGGATAATCATATGACGACACTTATTACCGTACCCGGCATCATGTCAGACTCACGCACATGGGCTCCTGTAGCTGACGCTCTTAAAGGTTATGTAGAGAAAGTTCATACGGCAGATACCAGTAAAGACGACACCCTTGAAGCCATGGCTGCCCGAGCACTAAGTGACACTCAAGGTGACTTAATCGTTATCGCTCATTCCATGGGCGGTCGTGTTGCAATGGAAATGGGCAAACAAGTACCAGAACGAATTAAAGCCATGGTGTTGTCTAGCACAGGCGCTGAAGGTCCTGGCACAAATGAAAAAGCCCACCGTGAAACTCGTATTGCCGAAGCCAATGCAGACATGAAAGCTTACGCACGTAACTGGGCACCAAAAGTTTTGTCTAGCGACAACGCAAAAAATGAAGAACTGATTGCCAGTGTACGAGCCATGGTGGAAGACTGTTCGGCTGAGGTTCACGAACGCCAAAACCTTGCACTACTTCATCGTCCAGATGCGACCCAATACATCGGCAAATTTTCGTTTCCTGTGCTTTTAATCACCGGCGCAGAAGATCACCTTTCTACTGAAGCCGTTCACAGTGCTATTGCCGCACAAATCCCAGGTGCTAAATCCTTGGTATTGGCGAACTCTGGTCACCTACTTCCATTCGAGCAACCTGTTGTTGTTTCTCAAACAATCCAAGAATGGCTAAAAGAAAAAGCCGTTATATAAAATACTTGGCGACCTTTACGCTAACAAAAAAATACCGCATCTATCGCGGTATTTTTTTGTTATAAAAAAGCCAGCACCACAAACATGGCGCAGGCTTTATTGTGTTACGCGATCACTTACACTCGCAACTCTTCAACTTTATCGAACAACGAAGCTCGGGCCGGATCAAAACCAATACGGATTACGTCATTACTAACAACGGGAACCTGTCCCTCAACACGGAAGCGAATCGGAGTGCCATCCAATGAAGACCAAACCAGTGTTTCAGACCCCATTGGCTCAACCAATTCGGCACGAACTTCAAAACTAACAAGAGACGCATCAGCCGCTTCACCAATAACGATATGTTCTGGTCGAATCCCAAACCAAACCTCACCGCTAAAGTCAGAGCGCGCAAACTCATATTCCGCCAGTGAAATGGACTTCCCTGCGATAGTAACCGAAGGGCTAGCAGTATTCTCCAACTTAGTATCAAAAAAGTTCATCGAAGGCGAGCCGATAAAGTCCGCGACATATTTGTTAGCTGGCTTATTGTATATCACGCTTGGTGTATCCAATTGCATCACCACGCCACCTTTCATAATGGCAATCCTATCAGCAAGAGTCATTGCTTCAACCTGATCATGCGTCACATAAATCATTGTGTTCTGCAGTGTCTGATGAAGACGCTTAATCTCAACACGCAAATCAGCACGTAATTTTGCATCAAGATTTGAAAGCGGCTCATCGAATAGAAACACATCAACATCACGAACCAAAGCACGCCCAATCGCTACACGTTGGCGCTGACCACCAGAAAGCGCAGCAGGTTTACGTTTTAACAAAGGCTCTAACTGCAGAACTTCCGCCGCTCTTGCCACACGCTTTTTGATTTCGTCCTTTGGCATTTTGGCATTTTTCAGGCCAAAGGTAAGATTCCCTTCAACGGTCATTTGTGGATAAAGGGCATACGACTGAAACACCATGCCAATACCACGATCAGAAGGTTCAGCCCATGTCACATTGTGACCATTAATATGAATGCTGCCTTCTGTTGGCTCTAAAAGACCAGCAATACAATTTAGTAAAGTCGACTTACCACAACCCGACGACCCGAGAAGTACAAGAAATTCGCCTTGGCCGATGTCTAAATTAAGTTCACGTAACACAGACACATTGCCGAAATCTAACTTAAGATTCTGAATAGATACACTTGGTTGCATAATATTATCCTTTCACCGCGCCAGCAGCGATGCCGCGCACAAAGAGCTTACCAGAGAGAAAATAAATGGTGAGTGGAACAATGCCTGACAAAAGTGTTGCTGCCATGTTTACATTGTACTCTTTCACACCTGTCACGGAGTTAACGATGTTATTGAGTTGGACTGTCATTGGGTAATTATCCGGTCTAGTAAAAATCACCCCAAAGAGGAAGTCATTCCAGATTGCCGTTGTTTGAAGGATCACTGCCACAACAAAAATAGGCATGGACATTGGCACCATGATTTTAAAGAAAATCGTCCAAAATTTTGCGCCATCAACACGAGCCGCTTTAAACAGTTCTTCTGGAACAGAAGAAAAATAGTTGCGAAATAACAGTGTTAAAATAGGCATACCAAAAATAGTATGAACAAGAATCAAGCCACCAAGCTCACCGTAAAGACCCACTTCACGCAATAAAACTACGATTGGATAAATCATCACTTGATAAGGAATAAACGCACCAATCACCAAAATAGTGAAGAATACGTTTGCACCTTTAAAACGCCACATAGAAAGGGCATAACCATTAACAGACGCCACAGCAATCGAAAGCAGAACAGACGGCACAGTGATCATCACCGAGTTCCAAAAGCCACGAGACATCCCTTCACAGTTCAAGCCCGTACACACCGTTGACCAAGCTTTCACCCAAGGCTCGAACGTAATGTCCATCGGCGGTGCAAAAATGCTGCCCATTTGAATTTCTGGCAAGCCTTTTAATGACGTCATCAACATCACGTAAACCGGCAACAAATAATAAATAGCAAGCACAACTAATACGCTATAAATCATAATGTTACGATTAGAAAATATCGGGCGAGGTTTCGCGCCTGAAGCATGTGCTGGACTTGGGCGTTGCATATTTTTCGTTGCATCAAGCATTTTTCTTTCCTCCAAATTCAAGGTAGGCCCAAGGGATAATGACAAAAACGACCGCGACGAGCATCATGGTTGATGCGGCGAAACCTTGAGCAAGGTTTTGCGATACAAACATAGCGTCAAAGACAAATTTTGCGGGCACTTCAGAAGCCAAGCCTGGACCACCACCCGTTTGGGCAATAACCAAGTCATACAATTTAATAATGGCAGAGGTCACAAGAACCAATGTCGTGACAAAAACTGGGCGCATCATCGGAATAACAACCACAAGATAGGTTTTCCAAGCTGGAATACCATCAACCTTTGTCGCTTTCCAAATATCTTCGTCAATGCCACGAAGTCCGGCTAACATGAGACACATTACCAACCCGCTGGTATGCCACAGACCAGCAATCAGAACGCCATACAACACCGTATTCGGGTTATACAAAGGGTCAAAAGTGAAATTTTCAAAGCCTAAGCCGCGCACCGCATTCTGTATCCCATACTCAGGGTTCAGAATCCATTGCCAAACCAAACCGGTCACAATAAAACTCAGTGCGTAGGGGTAAAGAAAAATGGTACGAAAACCATCTTCGAATCGAATCTTTTGGTCAATCAAGGCGGCAAGCAAAAAGCCTATAACTAACGCAAGAATCAACATAAGAATCCCGTAAACCGCTAGGTTTTCGATGGATATTATCCAGCGACGAGATTCCCAAAGCCGTTCATATTGCGCAAGGCCAACCCACTTACTAGAAGGCAAAAGACGCGAATTAGTAAAAGAATATACAACTGTCCAGACAGAGCATCCTAAAAAAATCACCAGTGCAGTGAGTACCATCGGAATGGCTGCTATTTTTGCACTAAGATTCTTAAATAACCCTGACGGTTTTCCGCTTTGCAGCATTGGAAACCCTCCAAATTAAATAATGGGAATAAGCGCGATGCCATACAAAGCCTTCGCGCTGTCAGGACCTAGTCAGCCGAGCTAATAATGCTGGCAAACTCTTTTTGAGCTTGTTCTGGGGTAAAGCTAGGATCCGCAAAAAATTCAACCATCAGATCGGTGACTCGACCCACAGTGTCTGGAGAAACCATGGTATTAATGGATTCGACAATATGGCCTTGTTTGAGGATTTCTATGCCTTTTTTCATGCAAGGAGTAGCGTCAGATAAATCGACATCTCGGCGTATAGGGAGTGCGCCTTTAGCCTTAGTAAATGCGGCTTGTGTTTCTGGATTAACAATGACGCTCGCGAGAGCATTTTGTGCCTTAATCGTTTCAGCATCATCGACTTTAGGGAAGTAGAATGCATCGCCAGCAGCGGTAATATACTCATTCACACCAAGACCCGCGACACAGGTAAAATCATCGCCTGCTTTTAAGCCGGCTTGAGTAAATTCACCTTGCACCCAATCGCCCATAATTTGACCACCAGCTCGACCATCAATAACAAGACGTGTGGCTTCGTTCCAAGCTTGCACATTGGAACCTTTCATCAAATCACGTGCTTCGTCAGCCGCTTTAAACACTTTAGCGACGTCTTTACCAGCAGCATAGTCGGCATCAAGCTTGCCATACACACGCTCAAACAACTCAGGCCCACCAATAGAAACCATCAGCACATTGAACATAAGTTGCTTCTGCCAAGACTGCTGGCCTTGAGCCAAAGGAATGATGCCTTTCTCACGCAGCTTAGGTGCAGAGGCGACAAACTCACTCCAGTTTTGTGGAATAGCAAGACCGTTATTGGTATAAACCGAATTATTCAGCCAAAGCCATTGTTGAGAATGAATATTGGAGGGCACACAATACAACTTACCTTCGAAAGTACAGCTTTCTAACAAAGACTGAGGATAGATTTTCGTTTTCCATCCTTCTGCATCTGCGACCTCAGTAATGTCGCGCATTAAGCCCGCTTCAATAAGTTCTCGCATCGCCTGACTATGTGTAAATTGCGTAGCACCCATTGGGTCACCACCAATGATACGACTGGTAATAAGCGGACGAGCAATGCCTCCAGCTCCGGCGATGGCACCGTCTGTCCATGTATTACCTGTTTTTTTATAGGCATCTGCAATGACGCGAATGGCTGCTGCTTCTGATCCAGATGTCCACCAATGAGTGACCTCTAAATTTGCAGCAGAAGAGAATTGGGAAAACGCGGCCGTCAACACCCCTAGTGAAATTGCTTTTGAAACGTTCATTATAATCCTTAATTATTATTTTTCGGTAAATGTGGCTCTCTATATCTAAGCTATATCTAAGCTATATCTAAGCTATATCTAAGCTATATCTAAGCTATATCTAAGCTATATCTAAGCTATATCTAAGCTATATCTAAGCTAATCAGCGTCAATATTCATTCTTGAGAACCTCACTAACTTTTCGTTTTCAATGAAGATCACCGATTATACTAACGAGGTGCAAAAACTTTACTAGCAACCAAAAATCAGGCCAGACCAAACAATTTGTAACCTTAAACATCTCTTTCTTCACATTACGTACACAAAAGCTTAAAAACTTAACCATTAGCCGCAACAAAACAGCTGTCATCTTTATATATCAAAACGATATGTACTTATGCGCAATTAAAAGAATGAACCAATCAAAAGGTTGTCCTTATAAAATGTTTGGTCAGATCTAACTTATCAGTTGCCCGCAAGCGGATTTGTTACGTTATCCTCACAATAAATAAGAATTCTGACGAGCCCTAACAATATGAATAAAAACAGCCTTCCGTTAACAGATACGCAACTTAGCTCTGCTCCCTTTTATCTTGATACTGCTGCAATAAAATGGGTAAAAGAGAATTTCAACCAGCTTGAAATAGATGAAAAGATCGCTCAAATCATTCTTCCTATGTGTCGTGATTTATCCGAGGAAGGCCTTAGTGCCATGATTGCTTTAGGGACTGGCGGCGTGCACCGCTTTCCTAGCTATAGCGAAGAAGACTTACGTCGTTCAGCGCAGCAACTTATAGAACACAGTCCTATTCCACCACTGTTAACTGCCGATATAGAAATGTCTGAAAAAGCCAGTATCAAAGTCGGCACTTCTTTCCCAAATCAGATGACAGTTGCGGCAACAGGAGACCCACAAAATGCTTATAGAATGGGTGCCATAGCGGCTCGTGAAGCTCGATATATGGGCTTTGGAATCAGCTGGACGCCAGTGGCTGATCTTGCACTAAACTTTCGCTCTAACGCAGTTAACACTAGAAGTTTTTCTGACAAGATTGAAATGACCAACGCCTTTGTGTCTGCTTATATAGACGGCATGCACGACAATAACCTTGTAGCTTGCGTTAAACATTTTCCCGGCGATGGCTTAGATGAGCGTGATCAACACTACGTCACTACTCACAACACCATGTCTATGAAAGATTGGCGCGCTAGCTTTGGAAAAATCTACAGCACCGCCATTTTTAAAGATGTCCGCATTATTATGGCGGGCCACGTCACTCTTCCTGATTATTACTCTGAATTAGGTGAAGCCACCCTTAGTAAAGCTCATATTCCAGCGTCATTAAATGGCGATCTTCTTCATAACTTGCTCCGCAAAGAACTTGGCTACAACGGGGTTGTCGTTTCAGATGCGACGGGAATGGCTGGCTTTACTTCTTGCGGTGATAGAAAAGACATTGTGCCGCTTTGCATCGAAAATGGCTGTGACATCTTATTATTTCCTCGTGATATCAAAGAAGACATGGGATTTCTAAAAGCGGGACTTGCCAACGGCACTTTATCTGAAGAGCGCTTAAATACTGCCGTACTCAGAATATTGACATTAAAAGCGTCCATGGGACTGCATTTAAATGCACCTGCCGTACCTGATATTAGCCGTCGCAATGAACTTTTAGGTACAGAAGAACATAAAGAATGGGCAACTGAGATCGCACAAAGTGCTGTTACCTTGGTTAAAGACACCCAAAACCTGCTGCCTATTTCGCCAAAAACACATAAACGGATTCTACTGGCCGAAAGCCGTGACAGACGCAGCCCTTCTGCGGCCATGCCAGATTTAGAAATTCCCGCCATGCTGGAAGCGCTTGGATTTGAAATTACACGAGTGACTCTAGGAGAACCTTTCGACACGACAAATCAAGACATTGGTCTTTATCTCATGGCGGAAGAAGGCTTATCCGGCAAAGAGGTTCTTGGTCCACAATGGGAACGAATGCACGGGGCATTCCCTTTGACCATGCAAAGAATGTGGCAACACATTCCGACACTTTATGTCTCCCTTGGTTCGCCTTTTCTCACTTTCCATATGCCAGATTGCCCCACTTACATAAACGCTTACAGCGCCGTACTGCCCATGCAAAAGGCCGTGGTTGATGCGTTAACAGGTGTCATTCCTTTTCGGGGTGTCAGTCCAGTGGACGTGAGCTGCCAACTGCCTTTCTTCAAAATCTGTTAGAAAAAAATGAATTAGTCACCAATTAAAACGGCCGATTTATTATTAGGTAAAACTGCCGCTGCCTAATAATAAATCGGAAGAAAGTTGAGGCGAAATGAAAATGATGGCGTTCCAAAGCTCTTTTAGGACTTTTATCAAGCTAAAAATTAGGTCCCCTAACCTTTGGTAACCCAAGCCATTACTTATGGTCAGTAGCTCCATCTCTTACCTTCTGCGACTCTTTCTATGGGGAACACACCCTTCTCTTCCAACAAAAATAAACAATAAGGGAGATCATCGAATGATGGTTCATAATATATTTAAAAATACCGGTAAATTACTAAGTATTGCGACTATTGCGCTCTCCGCTACCGTTGCGACAAGCTCAGCTTACGCAGAAAGTGATTGGCCCACGGGCCCTGTAAAAATGATTATGCACACCAAAGCAGGCGGTTCGGCTGATGTGTTTATTCGCACTCTAGCGAAAAGCCTAGAACCACAAATTGGGCAAGAAATTATTGTCATCAACTCCCCGGGCGGCGGTGGTGCCAGCCAAATGGGACGAATTCGTCCAGCAGATCCAGATGGCCTGACTCTGGGCATCAACACTCTTACTCACTTCACTGGCATGTTAACCAATCTAAAAGGCACATTTGCTTTAGATGATTTTTCATGGATCGCTTCCACTCAGGAAGACGCTATCATTTTCTTTGTTAAAGAAAATTCTGACATCAAGAACATTGATGATTTGATTGCTAAAGCACGCAGCAATAATGGCAGCATCAGCATAGGTGGTTTTGGCCCAATTGGGTCCATGCAAAATATTGGCATGTCTATGTTGGCAAAATCAGCTGGTGTCGATCTTAAATGGGTCGGTTTCAATGCCACACCAGATATTATCTCTGCATTGTTGGGGGGACATGTAGATGTCGGTATTTCCAACTTGGGCGCCCTAAAATCATTTTTTGATGCCGACCGAATCAAAGGCTTAGGCGTGCTTGGCGAAAAACGTTTATCCAGCTTACCTGACGTAGCGACCATTACCGAACAAGGATATGACGTTGATAATAGTTGGTTGCAGGTTCGAGGCGTCTTTGGTCCCGCTAACATTCCGATGGAAACACAGCAAAAAATCTCCGATGCCTTCCATAAAGCCATGCAATCAGATTACTACCAACAATACGCTCGCGCGGCTGGCGTAGAAGATTCATTAATGGGACCCGAAGCTTACACCGCCTTTGTAAAAAATATCTCAAAGGTTGCGAAAGTTCAGCTAGAAGAAGCTGGTGTCTTAAAATAAATGCTACAGGTTAGCTGGATCGCTCACCATCCTAAACACCGAAAACACAGACAAGGATGTCTTTGGACAATAACAACATCAGGCTTATCTGAGACCTGATTACTAAGAGGTCAACATCCCCATGCCAAAAGCATTTGATAAAATCCGCGTAATAGACACAACCCATGTTCTTGCTGGTCCGTTTGCCAGCTATCAGCTTGCTGTTCTTGGCGCTGAAGTCATTAAAGTAGAATCGCCTGATGATCCAGACCAAGCTCGCCTACAAGGCTCAGACAGAGCATTAAACGATATCGGCATGGGGACGGCATTTATGTCACAAGCGTCCAATAAAAAAACGCTTGCTCTGGACCTAAAAACCGAAGCCGGAAAAGAAGCCATGAAGCGCCTTATTAGTACCGCCGATGTCTTTGTTGAAAACTATCGTCCAGGTGCTTTTGAAGCCCTTGGTTTAGGCTATGAAGAAATGTCTAAACTAAATCCAAAACTCATTTACTGCTCTATCTCAGCGTTTGGATCCACAGGGCCACGCCGTGAGCTAACCGCTTATGACAATATCATTCAAGGTTTTTCTGGCATGATGGCAATGACAGGCCATGGCGACGGCAGACCACTAAAAAGCGGCGCGCCTGTGGTAGATTATGCCACTGGCACCACCGCTGCGTTTGCTATTTCAACTGCTCTTTTTCAAAGAGAAAGAGAGGGTGGCAAAGGCCAATTTATCGACGTATCTATGCTGGATGTCGCCATGGTTCTCTACAGTTCTCACATAACCAGCTATATGTGGAATGGCAAACACCCTGAGGCAAAGGGCAACGTCTATCCTTTCGCTACTATTGGTTGTTATGAAGCATCGGACGTTCCTATGATGATTGCAGCATCGAACTTGGCTCAACAAAAAGCCTTATGGACCGCGCTCGAACGTGAAGACATGATCAAAACCAACAATAACCAGCGCTTAGACGGCCATGCCGAAGAAGCCGCCGTGTTAGCCAGTATTATCAAAACGCAAACGGCCGATTACTGGGAAGCATTTCTAAATGAAAGACGTATTCCTGCTGCTCGTATTCGCCGTATGGAAGAAGTCATGGCCGATCCGCAAATCGCCGCTCGTAATGCAATACAAACACTGAATGATCCAGACAGCCAAGTAAATGGCTTAAAGGTGCCAGTGTCTGCGTTTAATTTATCCAGCAGCCCAGCACAAGTGAACAAAGCCCCTCAGCCAGTCGGAGCGCAAAGCGCAGAACTGCTCAACGAGCTTGGCTACTCAGAACAAGACATCGCCAGGATGCGAGAACAAGGCGCCACAAACTAGGTATCTAGCGAAATACCATCGTATTTTTCCAAAGGGCGAACTCATTCCTGATGATTCGCCCTTTTTACCGTATAAAATACATTCAAGATAAGCATAAATTTTATCGTGACGAGGAACTTAACTCAGCGCTAGAATTCCATTTGACAGTACTTTTTCTTTTCTATCAAAGGCCATAACAATGATCTACACAGTGGAATGCTCATTCAATGATCCAGCTAAAGAAGCAGAATGGAATAAGTTTTATAGTAACGACAAACTGCCCGCACTTATTTCTGTCAACGGTTTCTTCACCTCTCAACGCTTCATTGCATTAACCAAAGACTGCCCGCGTTATCTCGCCATACACAGCATAGACGAAGCAGACGTACTAACCAGTCAACATTACAAACAAGCTGGCGGCGGTAACTTTGCTAAATGGCAAGAACACATCACAGATTGGCACCGCAATATTTACGATATGCCCAAACGAGCGCAGGCAGTGAATGACGATGAATACTTACTTTGTAGTGAGGAATCACCACAAGCTCTAATAGACCTTGGACTAGAACCCATTAGGTTAAACGCCATCGCATTAGATAAACATCCTACGCAGCGTTGGCTGGCGGTTTCAAACCAGCTCCCAATAGATGAAATCCAAGCTGGCTCGGCAAACATCCATATCTACCAAGCCATGGGAAAACAACTTAAAAGTCTTTAATAGCACAGTGATACCAAATTGATGAAGCCCTTATCATGAATTCACAAACGAAAATAAAGACGCCTATTTCTAGTGTCTTTTCGTATATCAGCTAACAAGACAATCGTTAATTCGCTGTTTTCCTATTACCTAATTCTTCTAAAATAGTAGGAAAAATTTTATCTGATTTATAGAAGAACAACACAATGAAGGTCAGTAACGTCACCACAAGCGGATACCAAATAGATACAGCTAAAATAGCAGTGATCGCGCTATCACCTTGAACAGCATCAGCGCCAACATAACCACCAGCACCTAAACCCCATCCAACCATAGCTGTTCCTAAACCAATACCGACTTTGCTTCCAAAGCTACCAGCTGAATAAACTACCCCTTCTGTACGTAACCCTGTCTTCCATTCTCCGTATTCCACAGTATCTGCCAAAATAGCAAAGAAATAGCCAATTAAAGGTGCTAAGCCAATACCTTTAATAATGGTAGAAGCGAACACCAAATCCGAGCGATAAGGGTCGATTTGAATCAATAGATAACTGACCCCCAAACATATCAAACCAAATTGGCAGGTCAAACGCTTTCCCCAACGTTTTACAATCTTAGGCATTAAGAACAAAGTCGGGAACTGTGGAACAATAAGACACAGTATTAAGGTTCCGATCGTGCTTGGATCGTTCAAAATATATTTTCCATAGTACACTGGCGTATTAAATGTTAATCCAATCACGACAAAAAATAAGGTGCCAAATAACAGTGCTAACCACCAATATTTATTGTGTACTAATGCCCCTAAGGCCGGTTTTAAGTCATGCTGCTTATGGTTCTGAGCGGTTACGTTTTCCTGTGAAGATAGAAAAGTAATCAGAAATAGTACGGCACTTATAATACTCAAAACAATAAATGCATATTGCCAACCTTGTTTGCCACCACCGAAAAACGCCACCAATGGCATCACCAATTGGCCAACTACAATCACACCAGCGTTAGCCATAAAAGCGCGAGCAATATTCAATAAAGACCGTTGGAGTGATCAAAGAATTAAGCACGCCATAAGGAATGTTGATCGCGGTATAAAACAGGCTCACCAAGTTGTAGGTTATAAAAATATACGCAACTTGTAGTGTTAAACTATCCGACTCGGGGACGAAAAAAACCAAAGCGGCCGAAATACCAAAAGGAATAGCCATCCAAAGCAGCCAAGGTCGGGCTTTACCAAATCGGCTTTTAGTGCGATCAACGATGACTCCCATGACAATATCACTCACCCCATCAAAAAGGCGTGATACCAACATAACGGTACCGACAATCGATGCGGGAATGTTGACAATATCCGTATAGAAATACACCAAGAAAAACGCAAAACCAGTAAAGATAAGATTGCTAGCAAAATCCCCAAAACCATAGCCAATACGGTTTTTAAAAGAAATATTATTCACATCCAGTGATGGGGTTCCCATTCATATACCCTTCTCCTAATGATCGTTACTGGCCTCTTCATGTAAGAGGCAAGTAACTCATTCCAATATTAAGCGTTTGCTACCTGGTTTATCGTACCGAACTTAGGAGAGGTTTCCTTAAGCATATACGAGCCAATAAACGCCAAGCCAGCCAGTCCAGCAGCAAAATAAAATGGCGCATTCAATCCATATATATCAGCCAATACCCCACTAATAGAAGGCCCCATAAAACCTCCAACCAGCTCAGTTACCCCCATCACAAAGCCAAGGGTTCCTACCACATATTTACGTGGAACACTTTCTGAAGGCACCGTGGCCATCACAATTGGAATAGCACCAAGGCCAAAGTAAAAAAGGAAGAGACTGATCATCATGTACGCTTGACTTCCAGCCATGAACAAAACACTCAACGGACAAAAAATCGCAATCAAAGTGAAAAGACGAAACACACGAGCACGACCGAACATATCAGATAACATTGGAACTAATAGACCAGAGATCACGGCAGATACACCCAAGATACTCATGACACTGCCCATTTGATAACCGCTGTAACCTTGGATTTTGGTCAAATACACGGGAATGAAAGTTAACTGAGAAAACATCCAAGCCACCATGAGGCAAGATAAACCAATACTCACCATCACGTTCTTATTGCGAACTAACATGCCCAAACCATAAGATTTCGCTTCTGAAGTAACCGATTTATCGACTTGAGTATGTGGTGCTAATTTGATGTATTTATAAATCAAAAACGCAACAATCAAACCTGGTACACCAGCAACGATAAAGGCATGTCGCCAACCATAATTTTCAGCCACATAAATAAGTATAATGGGCGCTAACACAGACCCTAATAGATTACTTGCTGCATTTTGCACAAAGCCCATGTTGAAGCCACGACGCTTTTCAGATGACTCTTCTATTAGTATTGACTGAGCAATTGGCAATACAGGACCTTCGGCAATCCCCATTAATACTCGAATAATCAGAAGCGCCATAAAACTTGCGGCTATAGACGAGAGCAATGTAAAAAGTGAAAACAAAATAACGGAAATCACTAATACTCCGACCCGATGGCCGTAACGCGTACAATAGTTACTTAGGAAGTAACCGGAAATTGCCCAAGACATGGCTAATGCAGAGGCCAACAGCCCTATCTGCGCATTCGTAATATCCAATTCTTGAGTAATAAACGGCATTAGAAAGTTGATCGAAAGGCGATCAACAAATACAAAGCCGAACGTTAGCCCCATAATGGCTAATATGGAATTTTCTCTGTTTAATAGTTTCATTTTTGTTCCTCATATACAGGCCCATTTAATAGGTCACTGTTTTTATTATTTTTTACATATGTCTTATTCGACTTTACTGTCCTCAGCAGCGCCCTCTTCCGCGTTCTTTTTAACGACTTCATTTGTCTCGGCTTTGTTAGGACTCGAAACAATTCGTTTACGACGATCATCAAACAAAACTTCATAGACATCTGGTCGAGAATAATGGCCTGCGCAATCTAAAAAGTGCTTACACACATCAACCGCATCCAGCTCAACATCAGCATACAAAATGCCTTCTTCATTCGGATCCAGCTTTTCACACAGAGGCTCACCACCCGGTCCAAAGATCACCGAATGCCCGCCACCAACTGAAATCAATTCATGTTTTTCTGGTTTGTCGCACAATTCATCGATCATGGCTTGCGATACCAGAGCTGACGGAGCAACAACGAAACATGCTCCCTCCACAGCATAAGAACGGGTAACCGTATTATTGATTTCCCACGTCATGCCGCTGGCAAACTCATAGGTTGTAAAGCTTGGCCAGGAAGCCACATGGATTTGTTCGTTCTGGGAAAACATAATGAACTTATTGAGCGGCAAAACGTGTTCCCAACAGTTCAGTGCTCCCATACGCCCTAATTCGGTGTCATGCACTAACATGTCACTGCCATCACCTTCACCAAATATGGTTCGCTCTACATGGGTGGGTTTTAATTTACGGCGTTTTGCAATGGTCTCGCCCTTGCTATCAATTAACCATTGGGCAATATATAAGGAGCCGTTTTCACGTTCGGAGAACCCCAATACAACGTTGATGTTATATTGACGAGCAGCATTACTGATTAGCTCAGCTCTAGGATCGTCATAGGATAGGGAGTATTTGTAGTAACGAGATACAAAGCCTGACGCTACAGCAGCGGCCGGTGTATCAAGCCAAATCCACCATGGATAGCCGGTTAACCATAGTTCTGGAAAAGCGACGAGTTTGGCCCCCGATTCAGCAGCTTCTTTGATAAATCGAATGGTTTTTTCAATACCAGCGTCTAGGTTTAAGAATTCTGGGGCAGCTTGCACTGCCGCCACTTTATATTGAGTTAGCATGATCAACCTCTCTTATTTCAATCAAGTTAGAGGTTAATCTTTTTTAATTTTAAAGCGTGGTAAAATCAGGAATAAAAGATTGGACTTTTTTACACTTTGAAACCTATTAGTGACAATCAATCCAGACTAATGGGCTACATAGATTTAATAAGCATCATCATAGCAATTTAATAACATTAATCTCTAGAACTACAATATTTTTTTAAAAACGCCCCCCCTTGATAGCCTAACTATGTCTGCATTATTTCTTTGATAAATAACTCATCCAACAAACTTATTAGTGTGTTTTGAGGTACGAGTATAAATAAAAATATGTCTACCTTAGATGTTCGCAAGCAACCTGAATGATTGGCTCAGACCTTCACTCAACCTAAAAATAAATACAATCTATTTTTATTAGAGATACTATTGATTTGTTTAATTTAAATGCAGGGAATATCGTTATCTAGAGCTGAATTTACTCATAAATTTCGATTTTAGAGCATTCAAATTAACTAATAAAAATAATAGTAAGTATGAGGCATAAGAATGAAAAACATAGTTAAACAATGTCTAATAGCCACATCTATTTCTCTCACATCTGCTTCTGTTTTAGCAGAAACAACCATTCGTTTTGCACACATATGGCCCGCAACCTCCGATGTTCAAACCAAACTGTTTGATGAATGGGCAAAAACGGTCATGGAAGAGTCCAATGGCGAGCTTAAAGTAGAGATGTATCCTTCTCAAACACTGGTGAAAGCAAATAAAGCATACGATGGCGCTGTAAATGGATTAGCAGATATCAGTGCTGTCGTTCAAGGTTATAGCGCTGGGCGATTCCCATTATCCGAAATCGTTCAATTACCTGGCATCTCCTCGTCAGCACTTCAAGGCGCGTGTATTTTTCAAACCCTTTACGATGAAGGGGACATTCGCCAAGAATACGATGATAGCCATATCCTTTTCTTATTTACCACTGGGCCAGCCTATCTTCACACGAGAGATAAAGATATTCAGAAACCAAGTGATTTTGAAGGCTTGAAAATTCGTCGCCCTAATGCAGTAGGTGGAGAGATGTTAGTTCAAATGGGGGCATCACCAGTGGGTATGTCCGCGCCAGACATTTACCCATCGCTTGAGAGAGGCGTCATTGACGGCTTAAGCTTCCCATTTGAAGCTATGAAAGTCTTTCGTGTGAATGAATTAGTTAATTACCATTTGCAGATTCCCTATGCCAGTGGACTTTTTGCAGTCACTATGAATAAGCGCGCCTACGCTCGTTTATCACCAGAAATGAAAAAAGTCATTGACCAAAATAGCGGCATGAAATGGTCCATGAAAGCCGCAAATATATTTCATCAGTTAGATAAAGAAGGTCTGCAAGAAGCAAAAGATCAAGGTGATGTAATTCATACCATTCAGAAACCATTTAAAGATCCAGAATGGAGACCTGTGCTGCAAAAAGGAACTGAATCTTATCTCAATCGTATTGAGGGACAAGGACACTCAACGGCACGTGATATTTATAAAAAAGCAATGGCGCTTACTAGTACATGTAAAGCATAGCTTTTTACCTTAGGTTCAAGTGAAAGATAAAGACCAGCAATATAGATCGAAGATTTATATTGCTGGTCAATTTACCTCTGTGTAGATCCATTTAATTTCCTAGCAGTCGTAGGAGGTATGTAATGAAATTAATTGTCCGAATAATAGAGCGAATCACTCACGTTATGCACACATTAGGCGGTGTATTCCTAATAGCAATGATGATGGTCACTCTGGCAGATGTCATCACTAGAGGAGTATTTACATTGACTGGTGGCACTGTAGATTTAACCTTCATTGGTGGTATTGAAATGGTTCAATACAGTTTGCTTTTTACAGTACTTTTCATTTTACCTCATTCAGTTAGCCGCTCTCAGGTCATTGTTGACTTGTTCACTGAGCGACTAGACCCAAGAACCAAACAAGCATTAGAAGGAATGTATCTCTTTTGTTTTGGTTTAATAGGCATGGGGATGAGTTATAGCTTTTACCATCACTTTGGAGAAGCCGCAGCGACTTACGAAACCACTTTGGATTTGATGATTCCATTAACCTACTTTTATGCCGTTGCTTGCTTCGCAACGATTATTCTAGCTATTTCCGCAGCTATGCACTCCTTTCAACTAATAATTTGCGGGAAAGCTAAGTCATGAGCACTTCAATAATTGGTCTTATTTGTATCGTCGTTATGTTGCTGCTAATAGTGCTACGTGCACCGATTGCATTAACCATGGCGTTAATTGGGTTCGTTGGCTTTGGGTGGATCGTCGCGTTTGATCCCGCTATTTCTATACTTGCAAGCGGCCCGTTCGAAACTTTGTCTAACTACAGTTTTAGCCCCATTCCGATGTTTATTTTAATGGGCGTATTTGCATCAAAAGCAGGTATGTCTCAAGAATTATTCCAAGGCGCAAGGAGCATGTTTGGTAGCTGGCGCGGAGGCATGGCCTTAGCTGCAGTCACCTCTTGCGGCATTTTTTCCGCCATATCAGGGTCTTCTTTGGCAACTGCGGCCAGTATGTCACGGGTAGCCTTGCCAGAAATGGAGAAAAACGGCTATGCCCCAACTTTAGCTACTGGCGTGCTTGCTGCGGGCGGCACTCTAGGGATAATGATTCCGCCTTCCATCGCCTTGTTGTTGTATGCGCTAATTACTGAACAATCTGTTGGTGATATGTTTATTGCGGGTGTTGTACCGGGTTTGCTTGGGTTAGTGATGTACGGATTAACGGTGGTAGTGCTGGTAACGGTATTTCCACACATTGCTCAGCCGGGTAAGACAACAACTCTAAAAGAGAAATTACTTGGTTTAAAAGGATTAGTGCCTTTTACCGGTGTCTTCTTACTTATTATTAGTGGTATTTATACAGGCTGGTTCACACCAACTGAGGCGTCTGCCGTAGGGGCTGGAGCAACCTTACTCATTGCTTTATCAAGAGGCATGACCGCACTTCAGTTTAAAGAAGCGGTAGGTGAAACATTGGTAATGTCAGCAATGATTTTCTTTATGGTCATCGGTGCTGAAATATTTGGTTATTTCTTGTCCGTCTCACGCATTTCTTTTTCCATAGTAGATTTCGTAGAAAGCTTACAGCTAAGTCCTTACATGGTGCTATTGTGCGTGCTTATCTTGTTTATGTTACTAGGGTGTGTCATGGACAGTATTGCAATGCTATTGTTGGTAGTGCCAGTAGTCTACCCTTTAATCAACTCTGCGGGGTTCGATCCGATATGGTTTGGTATTGTTGCTGTAATCACCGTAGAACTGGGATTGATTACGCCACCTGTTGGGATGAACGTATTTGTAATAAAATCAGTAGCGCCCCATATATCAATTGGCGATATGTATAAAGGGGTAATGCCGTTTGTTATTTCGGACTTATTGCGTCTCGCCCTGATAGTTGCCTTTCCTGTTTTGGCTACCGGATTATTGTAGCAATATGAATTCGGGGTACAGTGCGTTTTGTACCCCAAAATCGTAAATTCCAATCACTTACTTAAAAAATATAAGCTTAGATAAAGTTTTAGGCCCAAAAATCGAGTCAAAGACATTGCTAAGCATTAAAGTCGCTTACCATAGAGTATATTACTGGAGTGAATTGAGCTTTGGCTGATTAAAACCGCTAAATGCGTACGATTTTTACAGCCTATTTTCTTGCATTATATTATTAATGTGAGTACGAACCATTGTAGAGCTGATAGATGTGTCAAGAGCAATTTTTTTATCAGAAAATCCTAATAGCAGAAAACCTGACAAAGTAAGGTTTAAGTTGATTTGAAATATCAATATCTCTTTCTGTAAATGGCAATTTATCTTTAGACCTCCATATTCTATAGCCTCCTAGCATACCATTACCTAATAAAAAAAAGACATTAACTCCATGATGCATACCATTTGGTTTTAAAAACTCATTGTAAAGATCACTTCTTTCTAGAATCTTTCGCTCTAATACTTCATCAATAATATCTGGCATTTAGCATTTCTGGCTATAACCCAAACTATCAATCAGCGCTTTTAAACGGAGTTTTTAATAAATCTATATTCTTTTGGCGATAATCCTGTGTACGCCTTAAATTGTCTAGAAAAATAAGCGTTATCATAAAAACAATAGTCACTGGCAATAAAGCATATCGTTTTTTTCGACTTCTCAGGTGATACAAGATCCGCCATTATATGGTCCATGCGCATTTGAAAAATGAGCTTAAGTAGCGATAATCCTTTAGTACTCAGTATTTTATTTAAGTACCTTGATGAATAACCCATTTTTTTGGCTACAAATTCAGGAGAAAGGTATTCTTGTTTCAAATGACTTTCCACAAGTACAATCATTTCCTTCAGGAGATAAGAAACATGATCACTACTTTGTACAATATCACTGTCATCGTTCGCACTTAACACTCCAGATATGAGACTTAAAAAACTGCTTTCAACATAATTTGATAGTGAATTATCTGGGGGAGAAACAAGCTCTAAATATGGATTAATCAGAGCAAAAAAGGCAGGATCAATATAAGGTTTTAATTGAGAATCTTTCTTGGATAAAAAAATACTCTCGGAAACAGATAACTTGCTCTGCGGAATATACAGAGTTTTTAAATCCACTCTGTCGGATGTTTCTATTGAGTAAAATTCACTGGCTCGACAAAAAAACGCCGATCCCTCATGAAAATCAAATTGGTCGTACTCGCGTTCTAAATAACATTCTCCCGATTTTACTGAGGTAACGACAATACCTTCTTGCGCAGAATTCATAGGTCGCCTCACCACGCGGTGACGTGGTGCATTGATCTCACAAATCGTCAACTGGCCTAAGCGTTTCTCAGCAAATCCGCCTTCAAAATAGTGGTCATTTTCAGCAATACACTCAAGGTTCAAAATTGAGCTGGATACGCGCTTCTCAAACTCGCTTAACTTCATAGAATGCCTCCTAAAACACTTTTAAAATAAGCAAATCTTGCGCCAAGAGCTCCCTGCATAAAAAATCATAAAACATTGAAAAGACCTACGAATTATTGAATATTTTTATTCATAATCATCGTATGCAATATATCGTACTACTCAGTCTGACAAGCACAAAACCACCTTATTAAATTTCCAATAAGGTGGTAAAAAATCGATATCAGCCACTGATTTACTAAGATTTTTTGTTCTTAGCTACTTGCTCAGAGAGTCGAACCAATTGCGCCAAAGTTTGATTTACTGGGGCTTGCAAGCCGGCTAAACTAGCGGCTTCAACTATGGCACCATTAATTGCGTCAACTTCTGTCGCCCGCGCAGCTTCAATATCTTGCAACATGGAAGGCTTATGGTTGGGGTGCTCACGCATGGCCATTTCTACATTATTCCAAATATAGCTCTCATCCAAAATCACCCCATTAGCTTGCCCCACTAGCACAGTTTCATGAACAACCTGCTTGGCAAGCTCCTTGAACGCGGGCGATGGCGTTAGTCCTCCAGGCGACGAACCAGTAATGGAGCAAATAGCATTAAGTGCAGCATTAAAAGCAACTTTGGACCAAATCACCGTCATAATTTCTGGGTCAACGCTGGTCGTAAGTTCTGCTTGATTAAACATTGCAGACAAATTTGCTAACCACTCAGGATTTTTTAAGGTCGAGTCCATAATGTGTGAACTAGACGGTCCGTGCGATGCTACATGACCAGGCCCTTTCAAATCTGCAGGCACCAAGGTTGTCCCCACCACAATTCGATCAGGGTTCACAAATTGACCTATACGTTCAGCATTACCTAAACCATTTTGCAACGATAAAACTACCGTTTCATTCGTCAATATGTGACGAATAGATTCCATCGCCCCCTCTGTGTGCATAGTCTTGGTGAACAAAATTACCAAATCAGCAGGCTGAATAACGTCTTTTGCTAACGCCGCATTCGCAGGCATTTCAAATGCACCATCATCGGTTTCTAAAACCATACCGCGTTGATTAATGGTCGCAATTTGCTCAGGATTTACATCCACAAATGACACTGTATGACCTGCTTTTATGAGCATGCCACCAAAATAGCACCCCATGGCACCGGCTCCAACAACGACAATATGTGGTTGTGCACCGAGCGCGCCATGGTTACTGACTGACTGAGACAACATTCTGTATTACTCCTAAATCAATTTCATCGCCATTAAAAAGCAACCAAACCGGACAAGGCGTTCACCCCTAACCTTGTACCAAATATTTTTCGAACTCTGCTGACAAACTAACATTTTCGTCGGCAGCCCAAGAACACTTTTTACGGCTCAATCGTAGTCGTAGGCACTTCAATCAACATTGGTTTATTAGACTTCAATGCAACTTGCAAGGCGGTCCTGAACTCTTCACGGGTATGGGTTTCAATTGCATCCACTCCGTAACCTTTGGCAATCGCACAAAAATCTAAGCCAGGTACATCCAGACCAGGAGACGTTTCCGCATCCAATAAACGAGAGAACCAACGCAATGCGCCATAAGTACCATTCTTTAAAATGATAAATACGACAGGAACATTATATTGTGCAGCGGTCCACAAAGCGGTAATACCATAGTTGGCGGAACCGTCGCCAATGACGCCTATCACTTGACGGTCACTAGCTAATTGCGCTCCAACGGCCGCAGGCAAGCCAAAACCTAAGCCACCCGATGCAGGAAAAAAATAGCTTCCAGGGTGACGCATTTCGACCCGCTGCCAAAAAGCCGTAACGGTCGATGTGGACTCTTTGACATAAATAGCATCTTTTGGCGCTAACTCATTCAGGTCATCAAACACTTCCTCTGGCGCCAACGCTCCTTCAGTGGTGACAGGATACGGAGCAGGTACAGGAAGACCTTGCGGCATTGGACGTGATGTTTGCTTAGTGTGCTCCAAAATCCCCTTTAACATAGCCGTGATATCTGCAACATACGCATTACCCATTGGTGCTCGTGCTGCTTCTTGCAAATCACAAGTGATATGCACTAATTCAGCGCCTTCTGGTAAATATCGACCTGGCGCGTGTTGATGGTAACGAAATACTGGCGCGCCAATCACAATAATCAAATCGTGCCCTGCCAGTTTTTCGGAGATACCAGCAATCGCTGCCGGTAACGCCCCTCTAAAACTAGGGTGGCGAGTTGGAAACGGGCAACGAGGAGCAGAAGGGGCAACCCAAACTGGCGCGGCAATTCTTTCAGCCAATTCAACGGCAAGCTCATTCGCTAAGTAGGCATCCACATCTGGACCTAATACAAGAACAGGGTTATTCGCTTGATTAATACGTTGGGTTAACAAAGATAACTGCTCCGAAGAAGGTGAACCCGCCGTGGTGACATCGCGCTCGGCTAACAACATAGCGTCATCTTCAATTTCTTGATCCCAATCGTCATGAGGGATGGAGACGTACACAGGCCCTTTTGCTGGCTGGTTTGCCATATGGATGGCTTGACTAATGGCTCTTGGCACGTCACCAGACCAAGATGGTTCATAACTCCATTTAACTAAAGGTTTGGGCAGTTGAGCCGCATCCACATTAGACAACATAGCTTCAACTCCAATGAGGGAGCGAGCTTGCTGGCCCGCAGTAATAACCAGCGGAGAATGGGAGTACCAAGCGTTTGTTAGTGCCCCCATGGCGTTGCCAGAGCCTGATGCCGCATGCAGATTTACCAAAGAAGGTTGGCGGCTCACTAAAGAGTAACCATCTGCAATTCCAACAACCACCCCTTCATGGAGCGCAAGTATGTATTCAAAGTCTTCAGGAAAGTTTTTTAGAAAAGGCAGTTCGTTTGAACCTGGATTACCGAAGACTTTAAACATGCCATTTTTGCGCAACAAAGCATAAGTTGTTGAGTGTACTGTGCTCATAACCCTTCTCTCTAATCAAATTCACGATTGAATAACCTTATCTCTCCTGCTTTAATTGAACAAATCGATATTTTTTCTAACAAAAATAGATAGTATTTATTATGTCAAATATAGACCTTAATCTTATTCGTACTTTTGTGATCTTGTATGAAACTCGGAGTGTTACTAAGACAGCTGATCTATTGTTTGTCACACAACCTTCCGTTAGCTATGCCCTGTCACGATTGCGTGATCTATTCAAAGACAAGCTCTTCATTCGCAATAAAAATGGCATGGAACCTACGGCTATTTCTCAACAGCTTTATGAAGAATTCAGCCACTCTTTGAGCATGATAGAAAACACGGTGGCGAATGTGCAGACATTTGATCCAGCGGTATCTCACAAACGCTTTAGAGTAGCCATGACGGATCTAGGTGAAATGGCACTATTGCCAGCAATCGTCGCTCGTCTACAAATAGAGGCACCTAATATTGAAATGAAAGTCATTCCACTGGAAATAGACAAAGTCGATGAGTGGATGTCATCAGGAAAAATTGACGCGGTTATTTGCAGTCGCCCCATAGAAGGACAACATATACAACGTCATGTCATGATCGAAGAACACTATGTCTGCGTACGGCACAAACAATTTGCCTCAGATAAGCCATTAACCATGGAAGCCTTTATTGCACACAAACACGCCCTTGTTACAAATAATTTAGGTCACGGTGCGACAGAGGATGTATTGGCTCAAATGGGCGTTAAACGTAAGATTAGTCTAGAAGTATCTCACTTTTTGATTCTGCCTTCTGTATTAGCAAAAGCCGATTTATTGGCGATACTCCCCTATCGCATCGCCCTCTTTTTTGCTCAGAATAATCAATTGACCCTTTACGATTTACCCTTCGACGTCCCCGCATTTAGTGTTGCCCTCCATTGGCAATCGCGCCACAACGAATCAGCTTCCCATCGTTGGTTTCGTGAACTCATCATCAGCGCGCTCTCAACCCACTAAGATAGACGTCATCACTCTTTTTTTAGCGCATTACAATTAATGCGCGTATTACCCTTATGGCCAATCTGAAAAATCAGGCGTATTTTCATCACGGTCTTTCAAGCCCTTTTCGGTGTGGATACGCTTAAATTGACTAGGTGACATGCCGGTTTCTTTTTTAAAAAAATGACTAAATTGGCTGCCATCGCAGTAGCCCAGATCATTTGCTATCACTTGGATTGATCCTGCTGATTTTTTTAATCTGGTTGTTGCTTCAATGAGCACTCTGTTATTAATCAGCTGTAAAGGTGTTTTTTTCAGATTACGCTGGCAAATAGCATGCAATCTGTCATAGGTCATATTCAGCTCCTGACAATAATAAGAAACCGCTCTTCTATTACGATACTCAACCTCTACAAGTTGGCGAAACTGCTGCAGCACTAGCTCATCCGGAGAGTGTGTTAATCGTATAGACTCGATGTCACTAAGACGATAAATACAGATAAGTAATATACGTATGATGGAGCATATAACTGTGCGAGAACGCTTATTGTTTATAGAAATCTCGGCTCTTAAGAGCCCGAGAAGCGGTAAAAACTCTTCATCTATACCGTTTTTTGTACTAGATGTAATAGTGAATTGTCGCATTAAGGTTTCTAACTTAGCACTATCTAAGTCAGTTCCAGTCACTAACGAAATCAGTTCATTTCGATAACCTAACAACCAAACTTGGCTTCCTGCTGGAACCAATACCTTAGCCTGCTTCTTGTGAGGTATACAGAAAACAGATGACTCGGTGACCTGATGCATTTCTTCCATCAATACGGTCACATCACCACGTTGAACAATGCCAATTAAATTGAAATCAGAAAAGTTGTCCTTCCCTGTACTGAATACTCTAGATTGCAAACCTGGTTGGATAGACTCAAACCTAACCATGGAGCCTATGATATTTGTTAACATCCACTTCCCTCCAGAAACGCCAAATAAACCAGAATTTAACAAGAATAAGCCATTAATTGATATTTTTACACAGAGTATAGCTGCTATTCTTCTTAATGCACTCATCGACCGACAAACAAATCTAATAACGGCAAGGTGACATTTTGAGCTTAATGCACAACAAAACAGACGTATCCATACCCACTGAAGTGAACATGTTCATTGGTGGAAGACTTACTCCAGCGATGTCTGGCGGGTATTTTGAAAGACTAGATCCAAGCACTGACTTAGTGGCTACTCGTGCTGCATCCGGTCGCGCAGAAGATGCTGAACATATGGCTGCAATCGCCGCAGCAAGTTTTTCAAAATGGTCAAATACAGATGTTTCAGAACGAGCTAAAATCCTTCGCCGAGCTAAACAGCTCATGCCCAAATACAAGAATCGCTTTGCCCAATTAATGTTAAAAGAAATTGGAGCGGTAACCGACTGGGTTGATTTCAATATCAAAGTAGCTGAAGAAGCCATCGAGGCAGCGGTTGTACTCGCACTTAAGCACCCTTGTTCGAATATCAATAACGAAATTTCAGATTCCTATACCATACGCCAACCCGTAGGCGTATGTCTTGCCATTGCACCTTGGAACGCTCCCATTGCATTAGCTATGCGCGCTGTTGTTTTCCCTTTGGCATTCGGAAACAGTGTTATCCTAAAAGCCTCAGAACTTTCACCGGCAACACATTCCCTAATAGCGGAAGTACTTGATGAGGCTGGCGTACCTAAAGGCGTTATTTCAGTAATGACCAATGCGACTGAGCACTCGGAAGAAGTCATCACCAGCCTTATTGCTAATCCCTCAATTCGACGAATCAATTTTACTGGTTCCACACGCATCGGAAAAATCATTGCGAGCATTGCAGCACAGCATCTCAAACGATGTCTTTTAGAATTGGGCGGCAAATCTCCATTGATCGTTTTAAAAGACGCTGATTTGCAATTAGCCGCCAAAGAAGCCGTTTACGGCGCCTTTTTAAATCAAGGTCAGATATGCATAGCAACGGATCGAATCATTTTAGAACAAACGATTGCCGATGAGTTTATCCATATTATAAAAACAATGCTGACTGACTTAGTCGCTGGAGACCCTCGCCAAGAAGGGACCAAATTAGGCCCAGTGGCAAGCCCTACTATTGCATCTCGCTTATCTGCACTGATTGAAGACGCTCTTGATAAAGGGGCATCGCTTATATCAGGCGGGCATCGCAGGGGACAGTTTATTGATGCCACCTTGCTAGACCATATCACCCCTATGATGCGGATTTATTCCGAAGAATGCTTCGGCCCTATTGCAGGAATTTATCGTGTTGACTCACCTGAAGAAGCAATTACTGTCGCAAATAATTGCGAATATGGTCTTGCTTCAGCGATTTTTACTCGCGACTTAACGCTCGCAAGGAGTTTGGCCAATAAGTTGGAATCGGGTATGTGCCATATCAACTCAACAACAGCAAAGGATGATCCAGCCATGCCTTTTGGTGGACTAAAGTCCAGTGGCTATGGCCGCTTTGGCAGCGATGCTTGCGTGGACGAATTTACTGAAATTCGCTGGATCACAGTCGCCCCATAAAACAATAATTAAAACCATTTAAAACAACAAAAATGAAAGAGATTCCCATGAAAGTACGCCTACCAGCACCAATCAAGCCAAAATTGACTAATCGAGACAATGAAGAAGCTGCGGGCTCTATTGGGATAGATGCTGAAAGTGTTGTTAATTATTTTTACTAAAAGATATTTGGCGAGCTATTGAAACTCGTTTCGGTATTACCTTGATCCCTGTTGGCTATCAAGTCACTGGAACGATATCTGATAAAAATTCTAAAAATAATCAAGGAGAATAATATGCTATTCGGTAAAACGATTGTTGTAACGGGTGTTTCTAGTGGTATCGGCCAACGTACGGCTGAACTAGCAGCACACATGGGTGCCGATATGATAGGAATTGATGTTGTTCAACCTAAACACAACATTGGTACTTTTTTAGAAGGCGACCTATCTACTCAAGCAGGAGTAGATGCCATTATTCAATCCCTTCCTAATGACATAGATGGTCTATGTAACGTGGCAGGAGTATCTGGAACCGGTGGTGCAGCCATAACGTTAGCGATTAACTTTTTTGGGCTTAAAGCCCTATCAGAAGGATTAGCAAATAAAATTCGAACTGGCGGAAGCATCGTGAATGTGGCCTCAATGGCAGGTTATGAATGGCGTGAAAATACTCAGCGCGCTTCTGCGATTGCCAAAATAAATGGCTTTCCTGACCTAGAAAAAGTCATGAAAGAACATAGCATCCCCAATGAACTTGGCTACCCAATTTCTAAAGAAATATTACTCGTTTGGACAATGCTAGCCGCTCATCAAGATACATTTAAATCACGTCACATTCGTGTAAATGCGGTATCGCCAGGTCCAGTTGAAACACCAATTCTAAAGCAATTCCGTAACGTCTTGGGTGACGAACGGGTGAATTCTGATGTCGATCGTGTTGGCCGAGCCGGAAACCCATCGGACATAGCTCCGGTTATTTTGTTTTTATGCTCCGATGCCGCACGCTGGGTAAATGGAAACAACATCGCAACGGATGGCGGCCTAGAAGCCTCTGTCACTATTGATAAATTAGACTTATAAAAAAGGAAAATACAATGACAGTTTTACTTAGTATCGCAGGTAAAGACCAATCCGCTAGCAATAAAAAAACATTTTCTCGTTTAGACCCAGTCACTCGTGAGGTAGCGTCAGAATGTGCGGCTGCAACACTTGATGACATAGCTAGCGTCACTAAAGCCGCTCACGCTGCGTTTCCTAACTGGGCTAAAGTTGGCCCCTCTGAGCGCCGTGCGTTGCTTAATAAAGCAGCAGATATCATGGACTCAAAAAGCGAAGAGTTCATCAACGCTATGATTACTGAGACGGGGGCAACAGGGCCATGGGCTGGCTTTAATGTTATGTTAGCTGCCGGTCACATACGTGAAGCTGCAGCACTAACTTCACAAGTTGGTGGGGAAGTTATCCCTGCCAATAAGCCTGGTACCTTAGCTATGGGTATCCATAAACCTAAAGGTGTTTGTCTAGCCATTGCACCATGGAATGCTCCAGTTATATTAGGCGCTCGTGCGATTGCTACTCCCCTAGCCTGTGGTAATACCGTAATACTTAAAAGCTCCGAGTTTTGCCCTCTGACTCATCGCCTTATTATTGACTGCTTTATTGAAGCTGGCATACCTGAAGGAGTTGTTAACTTCATCACAAATGCGCCTGAAGATGCTCCAGAGATCGTCAAAGCTCTGATCGAGGCACCACAGGTTCGCCATGTTAATTTCACCGGCTCTAGTCCTGTAGGACGTATCATTGGTCGTCTTGCTGGAGAAAATTTAAAACCTGCTCTATTGGAACTGGGCGGTAAAGCACCACTTTTGGTACTTTCTGATGCCGATATTGACGGTGCAGTGAATGCGGCCATTTTTGGTGCTTTTATGAATCAGGGACAAATTTGTATGTCTACTGAACGCTTAATTGTTGATAACGCTATTGCCGATGAATTCGTAGAAAAACTCGTTGCTCGTGCTTCTAAGCTTCCTTGGGGTAATCCACGAGAGCATGTAGTACTTGGTTCATTAGTGAATCCTGAAGTGTCTGATAAGATGCATGTTCTAATCGAAGACGCAGTGAGCAAAGGTGCTAGTTTGGTGTGCGGTGGAGAAAATGACGGAGCGATCTTCTCTGCTACATTACTCGACAATGTCACTTCTAGTATGCGTATTTTTAATGAAGAAAGTTTCGGTCCAGTTAAATCCATCATTCGTGTAAATGGTGATGAGGAAGCTATTGCCGTAGCAAACGATACAGAATACGGCTTGTCTGCTGCAGTATTCTCGCAAGATATAAATCGTGCCCTAGCCTGCGCCAACGCCATCGAAAGTGGTATTTGCCATATTAATGGCCCCACTGTTGCAGATGAACCACAAATGCCATTTGGTGGAGTCGGTGATTCTGGCTACGGTCGTTTCGGTGGTAAAGCGGGTATTGCTGAATTTACCGATTTACGCTGGATAACAATTGAAGATCCAAATCAACACTACCCATTCTAATGGTCTTCAAAAGATAAAATAGAGTTAAATAACACAAAAACCAGCCTATTTAATTAGGCTGGTTTTGTACCTATTAATACCATTTAATTCACTCATTAAAATCCACTTAGAATCATTACTTCTCTATTATAATTCTCGGGATTCATTATTAGATAACAGAGAAAAAATAACGAAAGACAAATAAAATTTGGAATCGAAATGGCCACAGAACTCGCATAATTTTCAAATGACAATTTAAAAATATCAAAGATAAAAACAACCTTAAGCACGAAATATATTCAGCCAAAAATATTATAACTTTAATAAAAATGGGTTATCTCGATCCGTTTTACCTTATTCTATAAGCCATGAATATTTTGAAAATGAAAATATAAGCTTTAAAAAAATTGATAACGTAAGGTTAGTCAGATATTTTATCTGGTCAAAAAAAACCAAAAACAAAAAAGATATTTATTCTATTATTACCCTAATTTCCAATGCCATTGATTCCGTTATCAATCGAAAAACGACAATGAAATTAGAAAATTAATTTAATTAATATTCTCTCTACATATCCCTTATGATTTCTGTAAAAGCTTATTAATAAAGACGGTTGCTCTATCTCTTAACACCTTAGATTGATTGTTAAGAGATTTAACCAATTGACTCATCTGTAAGGCCTCATCATTGATATTTTTAGCCTGATGAAATATTTCAATAGAAGACTGCTGAGCATCTTCTGCTTGATGCACAAGTATATCTAAACTATCTCGTATACCATTCGTTGACGCTCTTTGCGCTTGTACATCTTCGGCGACCTCTTGAGATAGATTATTAATCTGATTAATAATCACTGAAGTACTTTCTAACCCCTTGATCGTTTGCTCTATTGTGGTGCGAACCAATTCAATTTGATCCGAAATACTGTCCGTGGCTTGGGAGGTTTGTGAAGCCAAATTTTTAACTTCCGACGCCACCACTGCAAATCCGCGCCCAGCCTCACCTGCTCTAGCCGCTTCTATCGCCGCATTCAATGCCAATAAGTTCGTTTGATCTGCAATAGATTTAATTAAGCCAATCACTTCACCGATATTAACCGCCGCAGAAGACATCTTCTGAATCAAAGCATCCGAACGCTCTGCTTCCTCAACCCCTTTTAATGACGCTTCCGTCGCTTGGGATATTTTACCTGAGATCACTTGCGAGCCTTCCCATAGCTCACTAACGGAAGTAAAAAGCGTTTGCATGTTTTTCGCTGAAGTGTCGGTTGTTATTGATGTGCGCTGCGCTTCTTTTAGTGTTGTTTGAATCGCGGCGACCAAATGCTCAGATGAAGAATTAAGACGGGTAGCAGAATCATTAATGTCGTGAGCTACACTTTCCACATCTCCCTTAAATTGATTAGTAACACCTTCTAGCAGCTCTTTATTTTCCAAAATTGAAATAGTGTAAGGTGTCTTGCCAACCATACTTACCGTTACAATGGCAGATGTGGTGAAAGTGCCACCATTGGCCTTTTTATAAGTCAGTCCACCACGCCAATATTGATACTTTTTAAGCTGAACCTTACCCTCTTCCATCATTTCATCACGGGTTCTACCACCTGTTCAAAATTGTATTAAGGTGCTTCCCCTTTAACTGAGAAGCAGATTCGTAACCCAATGCTTTCAACATGGCACTGTTTACAAATGCTAAGCCTTTATTGCGTCCCGAGCCTAAGCAATTAATAAAAGCAGGAGAGGATAAGTTTTCAATTACTTGATGGCCGAGCCCTTGATTAAAAAAAGTGTTTACTTTCATATCTATCATCCTCTAACACTACGTTGCGAACTGGAGCAACAGACATTAATATTTGACGAATCAACAAGAATCGTTAACAGCTTCGCAGCAATATCATTCAGACTCTGCTTCGCCGTAAAAACAGCTTCAACGCCGATCCTCTCTAATGTATTTATGTCTGAGACAGGAATCACGCCACCTATGAAAATGGGGCAATCAGCACGGATTTTTTGAGTAAGTTGTGTAACAAAAGGAATGTGCGAGCCTGATAAAATCGATAAGCCAATTCCATCGTATTGATACATCGCATCTTGCTGGATGATGTCGTTAAGGCTAGAAAAAATGGGCAAGTAATCCACTTCTATACCAAGGTCTCGAAGTAAAGAAACAATCACTTTCGCACCTCGGTCGTGGCCGTCCAAGCCTACCTTAGCGACCAAAAAGCGCAGCGGGCGACCTAACTGACTCGACAAGGCTTGATAGCGCTTAACCATGTTCGCATCAAGATGTGCCCAAAATGGCGCCGATTCTATGTAATCTGGTTTCAGGTAACGCGAGGCTTCATCAGTCAGCGCCTTGATGCATTCTCCAACGGTGGCTCTAGCTCGGATCGCACCAATGGTAAAAGGCATGAGGTTTTGCTTACTTCTCGCTGCGGCTTGTAACGCCTGCAAAGCACGTTTAACGGCACCATCATCACGCTTTAATTTTAACAGGGCGAGCTTTTTTGATTGTTGCAACAGCGTTTTGTCGGAGGCGATTACGCGCTCATTTTGAGGGCTCAATGACGAACTTTGATAGCAATTTTTGCCCACGATCTTTTTGTTTAGTGCTTCTTCATCCATGGCGGTTTGTAACGCCTGCCGATGAATAAAAGCCGTTAATTGGCCCGATGCCACCAGCGCCAACACGCCGCCTTCTGTCTCTATGTTATTTTGCATGGTTCGCACATACTCGATCATGCTTTGGGTCGCGCTTTCCATCATGTAAGAACCGCCCCAAGGGTCAACCACGTCGCCAATGCCTGTTTCATGTTGCAAAATGAATTGTGTTTCTAGCGCCACTTTGCTGGCTTGATCCGAAGGCAAAGAGATCGCTTCATCATAAGAGTTGGTATGCAGGGATTGCGTACCACCGAAAACGCCAGCCATGGCTTCGATAGTTGTTCGCACAATGTTATTGAGCGGTGAGCTTTCGGTTAACGACACGCCTGAGGTTTGGCAATGCATTTTCAGCCGTTTTGCGCTCTCGGAACGAATACCAAATTCGTCTAATAATTCACTCCATAAAAAACGCGCGGCTCTTAGTTTTGCCACCTCTTTATAAAAACTCATGCCAAGCCCAAAGAAAAAGCTCAAGCGTTTAGCAACGAATTCAAGGTCGATACCTTGCTGCTGAAAGTGAGTTAAATACGCTCGTGCATTGGCCATGGTTAGAGCGAGCTCAAGCTCTGGGGATGCTCCGGCTTCTTGGAAGTGATAACCCGAAATCGACATGCTATTAAAGCGTGGCATGTGTTCCGAACAATAAGCCACCACATCAGACACCACATCCATGGAAAAATCCGGTGAGTGAATATAGGTATTACGAGCGATGTACTCTTTGAGAATATCGTTTTGAATGGTGCCGCTAAGCTTATCAGGCGCTACGCCCTGCTCTTCGGCAGCGACAATAAAACACGCCATAATAGGCAACACTGCGCCATTCATCGTCATGGACACACTGACATTGCCAAGATCAATGCCATCAAACAACACCGCCATGTCTTCAATAGAATCAATGGCAACGCCCGTTCGCCCCACATCGGCGGCCGCCAGATCATGGTCTGAATCAAAGCCTAAATGCGTGGGCAAATCAAACGCCACCGATAAACCCGTTTGCCCTTGCGACAAGGCGCGCTTAAAAAACGCATTGGTTTCCAGTGCTCCTTCAAAACCGGCGTATTGACGAATCGTCCAAGACTTTTGCTGATACATTTTTTCATATGGGCCACGCACAAAAGGCGCCTTGCCATGGGCATCACGCCAAGAGTCAGCCGTTTCTGGCACCATCGAATACACGCCTTCGATCTTGGCTAAAGAAGGCGCTTTCATGATTCGGCTCCTACATCTGTTGAACTTTTTAAACTAGCTTGCTTCTCTTGAAATCGGACAAGCGAATGATCCAGATAGCGTTTTCGAGTGATGACATTGGCAATAAGAGCGTGATCCGATTGACGATGAAGGCGCCCACAATGGCTCAGCAATGATGAGTCTTGATCAGCAGATGGCATAGCGTACAGGTTGGCTTCTAATCCATCGTCTAGATTAATATTGCCATAGTAGCAAATAGTACGTTCAACCATTTGCCACAAGCCCATACTGTTTCGCTCAGAAGTGTGATTGAGCGCTTGTAAATCGGATTGAAAAAAGCGCTCGGCGCGATCCATCACGGTTTGAAATTGCGCGAAATATAAGAAATCCGCCCCATTAAAATCCGCATAAGGACAAGGCTGATACAAAAAAGGCCGCTCACTGACAGACAAGGCCGCATCGGACAAGGTTCGCCCTGCTTTGTGTTGTGCCATCATTTGGCTTGCCGCCTCGCAAGCGAACCAATCACCCTTCGCCATTTCACCACGAGCAACACTTTGGTTATTACCAAGCTCGGATCGGCTGACAAAGCTGGATAACAAGGCCACTTGAGCGATAGGCTGCCTAGCCATCCCAACGGTATCCATATAGCCTTCTTCGAGATAAAGATCATGACAGCTATATGAACGAGATGGTGAGACACGCGTCAGCTGCGTCTCTATCCATAATCGGCTGTTTTCAGTCACTTGATGCAATGCCGCGTGACTGATTTTCACCACAAGAAACGCGGCGTACATATGTCGACCTTGTTGGTCGACAAAGTTTGGAGCAGGTAAATCAAGGCGTTTTGCTAACGCAAGCCAATGTTGATGACCGCATTCCTTGAGTAGCCAGTTTTCACTCAAACCGCCCAAGGCTAACTGTGGCATTCCAATAAAATAGTCTTGCGAGACAGAAACGTAATCCATTGATTTTTCTGCCATATTAAGACGCCTCAGACAAAGATTCTGTCGATTCTATTTCGTCAACGGCTTGACGAATCACATTGCTAAGGTAGGCTGCATCAGCCGCCACACCAGAGAATCGACCAGACCCCCAAGTGTACAACCAAGGCAAACCAATAAAATACACACCTTTTTCGTTCGTCACACCACGACGATGAACTGGCGCGCCCATACCGTTGAAAACAGGCAAATCCAGCCACGAAAAGTCAGGCGTAAAACCAATACACCAAATGATGCTGGTAATGCCAGAAGCCGCTAAATCCAAGTTTTCACGTTCTTCTTTTGGCTCCCACACTGGCTGATAAGGCGGTTCAACGGGAACATCAATGCCGTTTTTTTCGATATAAGCATCGATGCGCGCATTGATGTTTTTGTAGGTATCGTCAGCGGCGTCTAAATTCGCGGCTAAGTTGGGTTTGAAGATCAATTGGCCATCTTGGTAATTTTCCATCAAACCAAACAGCTCCATGCCTTCCAAGGCAAATTTACGCAGATCAATTTCTCGACCGCCGTCGCGCCCTGTCACATAGTGGTTGGTGTTATCACGAACCCCTTCACGCAATGGATGTTCATCCACAGACTTTTGGTAATAGCCCATGTCATCCAGCCATTCCACCACATCTTTACCCCGATATAAGCGCGCAACACGTGGCGCATTACCGGTCGCCAAGAAGACTTTTTTACCATCAATATGCAGATCTTCGGCGATTTGCGCACCGGATTGACCGGACCCTACCACCAGTACCGCACCATCAGGCAACTGTTGAGAGTTTTTATATTGGTTAGAATGAATCTGTAATATGTTCTCTGGGATACGTTCTGCCATACGTGGAATGATCGGCTTCAAGTAACCACCCGAGGCAATAACTACTTGGTCGCCCGTAAATTCACCTTTTGTGGTAACTACATGGAATTGACCGTTATCCAGTTTGCTGACTTTTTCAACGCTCACGCCTTCTAAAATTGGCGGTTTAACTTTGGCGGCAAAACGGTCTAAGTAGCCAATGATCTCTTCTCGCTTCATAAAGCCTTTTGGATCATCGCCATCGTAAGGATGGTTTGGCAGTTCACATTGCCAGTTAGGCGTCACCAAGGTGAAAGAATCCCAGCGTTGGGTTTTCCAGCTGTGCATCATGGTGTTTTTTTCAAAAATAAGATGGTCAATGTTTTGCTCTTGCAAGCAAGCACTCATGGACAAACCGGCTTGACCACCGCCGACAATTAATACGGAATAATGAGTTGGTTGGCTGTTTTGTGCAGTTGGCATAATGGTTTCCTCTAATCGATAAATCGTGTGACTTTCACAGATGCATTAGGTGTTGTTTCATAGCTGGCGCAGCGTGTCTTGATGACACCCAGCTGATCCATGGCGCTGGAACAGGCATAGCCGAAACGCTCACGAACACGATTGCTCGCCGCGTTAAGTGCCGTTTCACTGGTCGCCAAAAATTCGTTTAAGGGATACTCTTTTCCCGCACTAAAGTGCTCTTTAATGACACTGGATGGGGAATAACAGGCTTCGGTTTTACCATCAGGCCAAACCACTTCAAATTGCACTACAGGCATAACATCCTCTCTTCTTCGCGCGAGTCTTGCTTATCTTGTCGAAAGCCTAAAAAGGCCGCTTGTTCAAAGTCCCAAAAGGTGACGTTTTGACCTTCGTCTATCACCTCAATGGAAGGTCGTTCTGTCACATGTCCCATCGCGGCGGCATGAATGTCTCGGCTTTGAAAAAGCGCCACCACATCATCCACCTTATCGACTGGACAAGTCATGACAAAACCAAAACTTGGGAAAGCGCACAGCCAATCTGACCAACTCACTTGATCGGGTTTTGGGATCTGCTGCAAAAACACATCCGCACCTTTTTGCGAGCAATCCATAAACATGGCTAAGGTGCCCAACAGCCCTGCTTGGCTGATGTCTTTACAGCCTGTCAGCCAGCCTTTTTCAGCCAATAACGGCAGCAACTCTAGGTCGCCTCGCAACCGTTCAGCGGGGGCGTTCGTCGTGGCATTCCAATTAAGATAAGGCGCGCGAAAAGCCCCTCGTTGATCCATGGCAACCACAATGGCGTCGCCAGTATTGGCATCGAAACTGGTTAACACTTCATTGGCATGACCCAAAATTGAAACAGCTAACTGTGTGGTTTTGCTGTTATGGCTGGTATGACCACCCACAACAGGCACGCCATAAGTCGTAGATGCGGCGTTCATACCCGCAAAAATTTGCGCACTGACGTCGTCCTGCGCACTCCACAAAGCATTCACCACCGCTTTTGCTCGACCGCCCATGGCGGCAATATCGCTGACGTTAACCATGACGCCACACCAACCTGAAAACCAAGGGTCCTGTGCGACAAAATCTGGCAGAAAGCCTTCTATCGCAAACAAGTCATAGCCGTTGGCGCTTTTCAGCACCGCTGTATCATCGCCATTTGAAAAACCCGACTCATTGCGCTTTTCAAATGAAGATATAACCGGCGCCAACGCCACCTTTGATGCCACTCCTGGGTAATGGCGAACGGTCTCAATGAGTTGTTGAAGCATAAGACGCCTCCCCAACACCGTGCGCGAAATCGGATTTGATCAGATTGGGTTCCAAACCCAACAAATATGGGCTGACTTCTGTCGCCTTAACTGGTCGACCAGAAACCCAAAAGCCTAAAGATGGCTGGCTCAATGGTGGATAATGCTCAAGATCGGCCTGCATTTTGGCGTGCTTCATGCCATGAATATCTTGATACCCTATCGTTGCCCAATGCAGCCGCTTAAACAGCACTTCGTTCTGCTCTTGCACCGTAGCTAAAAAGGTATGACAACCTAAGGTATTGGCGCTGGACACGGCGAGGCGAATCAAACTCGCGCCCAATACACCTTGGCGACGAAAGGCTTTTTTTACCGCCAAACGAGAGCCCCACCATAAACCAGGCACAGGTTGATGAATCCGCACTGTGCCCACCACTTCTTCTGGCATCCCTAAGATTGACGTGGTGACAATTAATGGCTGCGCGATCAGATCAATGTCGTCTCTATCATGTTCTTGGAACAAGCCTTGTTCTTCGCAGAACACTTCACGGCGAATGCAATTGGCTTGCTCAATTTCCCAATCATTCGTCGCCCATTTCACTTGGAATACACGACCTTGTTTAGACAGTGACATCGGCAGCCTCCTTTTCAAATCGAGAGAGAGACGAGCAAGCACCACAGCGTGCGCAACCAGCTTTCACTTTGTCGGAAGTCATATGGAGATTCACCAATTCTTGCGCCAAAGGACGCAATACCGCCTCCATAAAAGACGCCGTTGGCGCAGGACGATCTTCTAACGGGGTACCAGAAATCGGCACAAAAGGCACCACAAAGGGATAAACACCCATGGCAACCAGCTTGCGACAGGTGTCGATAATGGTTTCTTCTGTGTCACCAAGGCCTGCCAGAATATAAGTGCTCACTTGGCCTCGCCCAAACACCGCCACTGCGTCTTCAAAGGCTTGAAAATACTCATCCAAAGACACTTCCGATTTACCCGGTGTAATAGTTTTGCGTAATTCGGGCGTAATCACTTCTAAATGCATGCCTAAGGAATCAATACCCGCGTCTTTCATGCGTTGATACCAAATAGGATCTTTCGGTGGCTCGCACTGACCTTGAATGGGCACATCAACTACAGCTTTGATGCCTTTGGCACTTTCACACATGACTTTCGCCCCGCGATCAGCACCAGCAGGCGTGCCTGTGGTCATAACAATGTGCTTGATGCCATCTAATTCCACCGCGGCTTTTGCCACTTCCGCTAATTGTTCCGGTGTTTTATGAGCAATGGTGCGCCCTGCTCGTAGCGATTGCCCGATGGAGCAAAACTGACACGCTTTACGACGGCTTTCGTAACGAATACAGGTTTGTAATACCGTGGTAGCAAGCACATCGGTGCTGTGCAAGGTGGCAATATGTGAATAGGGAATGCCATCAGCAGTGGATAATTTGTAAAACTCAGGGTCTTTGGCAAAAGTCACATCGGCCAGCGGGATACTATTCGATAACAATTGAGAAACTGGCTTATTTTGTGCCGTATCGTCTGCATTATGAATACCTTCATCTGACATCTCTTCATTCGAAAGCGTAAACGGCGATGCCCATGCGGTTTGGGTATAAATCGGCACCATTAACGTGGTGCCATCCACTGTGATCGCTTGATGATCGGATGGACCCGCGCCACCACGGCGACTCACGTGCTCCTGATCCAACGAGGTCAGACGCAAGCCTTTGGTTTGTAACTCAGTTAGGAATTGAGATGCTTTCATTTTGAGTTGTGTCGTCATGTGACTCTCCTCCATTGAATGATTCAGGTAACACTGAGGTACGAAAAGTGTCTGGCTCAGACTCGGGTAAGCCTGCAACGTATTGCGATACTTGAGCATTCATTTGTAAGCTCAAAAGCTCAGGGCGTGCGTAATGCCCAACGGAATCCATCATGCGTTTGCGCTTATCGATCAAACGGAAATCCAAATCCGCGTAGATAAAACCTTCGCCTTCAGTCATAGGTGGAACAAGGTGTTTGCCCTCTGGCGAAATGATCGCGGTATTGCAGCCATTTCTTAGGGCTTTTTGCATGGCTGGATCGGGTGTGATGCTTTGAATTTGAGCCTCGGTGAGCCAACCGGTGGAATTAATCACGAAACAACCCGACTCTAAAGCATGATGACGAATAGTGACGTCCATTTGTTCACCAAAGATCGGTCCCACTAACGACCCAGGAAATTGCGCGCAATGAATTTGCTCGTGTTGCGCCATTAATGAATAACGAGCCAATGGGTTGTAATGCTCCCAACACGCCAACGCACCAATTCGCCCTACTGCAGAATCAACCACTTTTAGACCCGAGGCATCACCTTGCCCCCAAATCATGCGCTCATGATAAGTCGGTGTGATTTTGCGACGCTTCAGAATCAGCTCGCCGGTTTTATCGAACACCAATTGGGTGTTGTATAAGCTGCCGTTATCGCGCTCATTCACGCCGACCACGACGACCATTTGACGCTCTTTGGCTTTGTGACCAATAGCTTCTGTTGTCGCACTCGGCACAACAACGGCTTCTTGGTACAAACGTAGATGCTCAGGGCCTTGGCTAACAGGCGGCAGCACAAACGAAAAATAAGGGTAATAAGGCATGAAGGTTTCAGGAAAAACGATGAGCTCTACACCGCTCTCAGCCGCTTCATCAATCATGTTCAGTACTTTGCGCAGCGTACCGGCCAAACTCTCCAAATCAGGAGAAATCTGGACGGCCGCGGCGCGAACGATTGGGTAATCACTCATCGCCGCGGCTCCTATTACATTGTCCAGGTATCAATGATCAACGCATTATCACGACGATGTAGAAGTTTAAGATCCAATACATCCAATGGATTAATCGGTCTAATCCCTTCAATCAAAGAGCGTTCGCCGTGACCATAAAGCGCTTGAAGAGCAAAACGACACGCGTAAACTTTCCCGCCTTCTGCCATAAATTTTTTCAACTGATTGTTGAAGTTCATGTGACCCGGAAACGCTTCGTCACCCAAAGTAGGAAAACCACGTTGTACACCCAAGTTCACCCCTGGGCCGTAAAGTAGAATACTGGTTTCGTAGCCTTTACGAAGTAGACGAGTGGCTTGCAGCATGTTCACAAAGCCAATGGAACCTTCAAAGGCAACCGTGTGAAAAGTCACTAAGGCTTTCTCACCAGCTTCTGCTTTCACGTCTTCAAAGACTTTTTCTTCGTAATCAACTAGGAAATCACCATCTTTGTTCAGTGTGTGTGTTACTTCTGGCATGTTTTCTCTCCGATCAAGTTGTTGTGTAAGAAACCGATGTGTTCAATTTCAACTTGAGTATTGCAACCGGAGTGCCAATGATCGTAAGACAAAAAGCAATCAATGTGCGATAAAGCAAAACATGAGTGAAAAAATTCACAAGAATTTTTTTTAAAAATAGATAAAAATAGGTTTAAAGCTAGATCTAGCCTAACCTCTACTTCGCACTATAAAGTTTCATTATGCTCAGACAGTCACCAATTGAGTGCAAAAAACGAACATAAAACAACGCTCAATCCATAAAAGGAGAGGTAAATAATTAGAAAAACGTGGAAAAATCAGGAAGAGAAATAAAAAAGGCAGATTTATAGAACCTGCCTTGAAATGCGCCATTGTTGATTAAACTATTTTTGAAACACAACGCCGGACTTTGAGCGCTCGTCCACCGTAAGTTCAAAAATGTCTGGACGCGAATAATGACCACATACATCTAAGTCATAACGAGCTTTAGGAATATCCGCAAGATCAATCGACGCGCTAAGCAAACCTTCTCTATCTTGCAATGGTCCAGCGAGAACATTGCCCATAGGATCGATAATAATACTGCCTCCACGGATCAAACGGCGTTGATTATCCCAATTAGGAACATCAATACCAAGTACTTCTGGCGAAGGCTGAATTTGACACGCACTCACCACAAAACAGCGGCCTTCGTGACCAATATGACGCATGGTGCTTTGCCAAATATCCCGCTCATCGACCGTTGGTGCACACCAAATATCCACGCCTTTGGCATACATGGCTGCACGTAATAACGGCATATGGTTTTCCCAACAGATAGCGCCGCCCAATCGGCCTGCTTGACTTTCTACCACAGGTAAGGTCGAACCATCACCCAGCCCCCAAATAAGACGCTCCGTTCCGGTGGGCATGAGTTTACGATGTTTCGCTTCAAGGCCATTCTCTGGAGTAAAGTACAAAGACGTACAGTAGAGCGTGCTACCACTGCGTTCAATCACACCAATAACAATCGCCGCTTTGGTTCTTGCTGATAACTCAGCCAAAGTATCGGTTTCCTCACCTGGGACCGTCACAGCGTTATCGAAATAAGTGGCAAATGTCTCGCGGCCTTCATCGATTCGATAACCAAGGTAAGTACCAAAGGTTTCTCCTTTAGGATAACCACCCAGCAAGGCTTCCGGCATCACCACCAGCTTGGATTGAGAGGCAATGATTTGCTCTTCAAAAGATAAGATATGCTCTAAAGTGCGAGCTTTGCCCTCAGGATGAGAGCCAATTTGTAATGCACAGACGATAAACGCTGACATAAATACTACCTCGTTAACGATGTTTTCTTGATGAAAGTATTGGTCACAAAACCTCTATTCAGAGTAAAGTCTTTTGATAAACTCCAACATCCCAATCCATGACTAAGCATTATGAATGACATCAATATTTCATCGACTGACATGAACTTGTTAAAAGTATTTGAAGCCCTCTACATAGAAGGCAGCGCCAGTCGGGCAGCGCAGACACTTGGCCTCACTCAATCAACGGTGAGTGCCTCTTTGCGTCGACTAAGAACACTTTATAACGATCGTTTGTTTGTAAGAGAAGGCAAGGGATTAGCTCCAACGACCACAGCACATCAGCTAAAACCACTGATTTTTGATGCTCTCGATAAAATTCGTGAAACCCTACAATTGGTCAATCACAACACAACCAACTATCAAAACCGCACCATAGTAATCGGCTTATCCGATGATTTTGAAATTGCGCTAGCCGGTAAATTGATTGAAAAATTAGCCTTAGATGCGCCGCATTTACGTCCTATTTTTCGCCAAGCCTATAGCGTCATTGTGCCGGACTTATTACAAGACAACGTTATTGATGTTGCCATCACTTCTGGCACAGGAAATAGCCGCTTTATTCGCCGCCAATTATTGGGAAAAAGCCATTACAGTTGCATTATTAACCGTCGTTACACCCAAAAACTTCCATTACTGACCTTAGAAGAATTCATTAGCTTTGATCATGTTTTGGTGTCGTCCGCGGGTTATGTAGGCATTGTCGATAATGCCCTAGCAAGAAATCATTTGAAGCGTCATATCATTGCTTCAACCACACATTTCGCTGCTTTACCCTTTTTTTTGCAACAAGAAAATCGTATCGCAACTATTCCAGCCCACGCTGCAACCGCCCTAGCACAACTAGACGATCTTACAGTTCTGCCATGTCCTCTTGAGCTAGAAAGTTACCCCGTTGAAGCGGCTTGGCGAGCAAAAGACGACCAAAGTCCGCTCATTCAAACAGTTGTGGCTTCGATCAAAACTGTGCTTGAAAGCATTTTGTCTTAACAAAGAAAGTAGTAACTACTTGCGACATTTATAAAATTGATTGCATAATAAAATACAATCAATTTATCTAACTGAAAGAGCCAACTATGTCGACATCACTTCTGGCCACTTGGAAAAAAGAACTCGATAACAAAGGCAAATATCCTGCCTACAAACGTATTGCCGAACTGATTAACGAAAACATCGAATCAGGAAAACTGCAGCCGCAAGATAAGCTGCCGCCGATGCGTGATCTTGCGGAAGCCTTAGGGATTAATTACTCAACCGCTTCTCGTGCCTATAGCGAAGCGAAAAAGCGTGGACTCATCGACACCACCACAGGCGCGGGCAGTTTTATTAAAGGCAAAGTACCCGCGGTAAAACCGAGTCTAGCGCCCTATGAAATGACCATGAATTTGGTGATCGAACCATCGATTCCAACGCTATTAGAAGAGCTAAAAGACGGTGCGTTAAGTAGCATTGCCTCGGCAGACTTATTAAGCAGTATTCGCTACCAAGATTTTGGCGGTAGCCCAGAAACCAAACAATGCTTTTTAGGATTAATAAAACGACGCGTGATGAATGCCACCTTAGATAGAGTGGTTTCTTGCCCCGGCATCCACAGTGGCTTGGTCGCTTTGGTCACTCAGTTATGCAGTAATCAGCAAATTATCTGTGTCGATAGCCTTACTTATCCGGGCATTAAAACCATTGCCGCTCAACTTGGCAAAACCCTATTTTCCCTGGAAAGAGACAGTGACGGCCCATTGGTGAATGCCTTCGAAGACGCTTGCAAAACCCACGATGTCGCCGCGCTGTACATCAATCCAACCATGCAAAATCCTACCTCAGCCAGTATTTCAAAAAGTCGTCGAGAAGCGTTAGCAGACGTCGCATTGCGCTTTAGTATTCCAATAATCGAAGACGATGCCTATGGTTTAATCAGCCATGATTCGGCTCCCACCTTTGCTACGCTTGCACCAGAATTAACTTATTACATCAATGGCTTATCTAAGTGCTTTGGCCCCGGAATGCGCACCGGTTTTATATTGTGCCCAACGCATCGTAAAGCCGAATACACAGCTGGCGCATTACGCTCCTTGAATGTGATGGAAAACCCGATTATGCATACCATTGTCTGTCGCTGGATAAACGAAGGGACGTTAGATCACATGATCCAAGCAATTAAAAGAGAAGCCAATGCGCGGCAAGTAATGATCAAAGAAACATTAAAAATACACAGTGTATTGATGGAAGAAAACGCCTTTCATTTTTGGATAAAACTGCCTAAACACCTAGGTTGGAATCCATCAGATTTGGCTACAAAGCTTCGTTCATTAGGGGTTAATGCGGTTTCTAGCGCGGCATTTGCCACGGACAACAATCCGCCACAAGCATTAAGAATTTGCTTTGGTGGTCCATCTTCAAGACAACATTGCCAAGAACAAATGACTATTTTATCTGAACTACTCAACCAGCCTGCGCACCTAGCCAGAGTCATGTATTAAAAAGGGAGCGCGTTGAGCGCTCCCTTTTTAATATCTAAAGGCCTTTATTTGAAACAGAACGTTATTTAGATTCCATTCCAGCCAAAGTCATACCAAAGCGTATAATCGTCGCGACCACTAAAAGTGAGCCAACGCCAAGTGCCCAAAAAATCAGTAACCATTTAAATTGATGAAGACTTTTTTTCATCGTATTTTCCTCCAAACTAACTTCAGAAAAGGCTGGTTCGTTGTAAACACCAGCCCTTTTGTTATCTGCTTTCTAGTGATAACCGTCGGTATCTACCACTTTTCCACGAAACACTCGATAAGACCAAAAGGTATAAATCAAGATGACAGGCACAATAAACACCACGCCGACTAAGGTAAATTTAAGGCTAGACGTTGGTGCCGCAGCCTGATAAATGGTAATACTCGGTGGAATAATGTTTGGCCAAAGGCTGACACATAAACCCAAATAACCCAGAAACAACATGCATAAAGTACAGATGAAAGCGCGATATTCTTCTTTGGAATGCGCCGCCCCCATCAGCAAAAAAGCAAATGTAGCCGTGAAAATCGGCAAAGGTGCCAAATACATAATGTTCGACAAGTTAAACCATAAATCACGTACGCTTTCGTTAATCATTGGCGTATAAATACTGATAATAAACATACAAGCTGCGAGCAACAGAGTTAATGGCTTAATAAGTGCGCGCATTTTTTTCTGCAAGCCGTGCTCAGTTTTAATGATCAACCAGGTTACACCGAGCAATCCATAAGCAAACAACAAACTAAAACCGGTGAACAGGCTAAATGGGCTCAACCAATCCAATCCACCACCAGAAAACTCGCCATTTTCTACTTGAAAACCAAGGATCACCGCGCCCATTGCCACACCCTGAGCAAAGGTGGCCATTAAGGAACCAACAAAGAATAACTTGTCCCACATTGGGCGATGAGACTCCGTGGCTTTAAAACGAAACTCAAAGGCAACACCGCGTAAAATCAAACCAAATAACATCAGCAAAATCGGCCCATACAAGGCAGACAAAATCACCGAATACGCCATAGGAAACGCGGCCAATAAGCCTGCGCCACCCAATACAAGCCAAGTTTCGTTGCCATCCCAAACGGGCGCAACCGAGTTCACCATAATATCTCGTTCATGTTTGTCTTTAATAAAAGGAAACAGCAAGCCAATCCCTAAATCAAAGCCATCTAAGAACACATACATCATCAAGCCAAAGCCGATGACAAAGGCCCAAATAGTCGGTAAATCAAAATGCATGACACTGTCTCCTAAATTTCTACGCCATCAGCGGCGGATAGCGGACGGGCTGGGCGTTTATTCAAATGCTCATTGTCTTCAAGTGAATAATCGTCTGCTGGGCCTTTGGTAATCAGCGCCAACATGTAACGCACGCCTACACCAAAAACACAGAGATACACCAACACAAAAATCAGCAACGACAAACTCATGGCAGTAACGCTATTGGGCGAGCCGGCATCCACTGTACGTTGCAAACCATAAACCACCCAAGGCTGACGGCCTGTTTCTGTGACAAACCAGCCTGTAAGCATGGCAATTAGGCCAGATGGCCCCATGGCAACACAGAAGCGCAGAAACCATTTTTTCTCGTAGATTTTGCCTTTTTTACGCAGCATCAATGCCGTAACAGCCAACACAATCATCAAGATGCCAAGCGCCACCATGATGCGAAAACTAAAGAAGACCACTGGCACATAAGGACGATCTTCCGGTGCGACAGAAGTCAGCGGTGGAATATCCCCATCCAAAGAGTGAGTCAAAATCAAACTGGCAAGATTCGGAATTTCAATCGCAAAATCATTTCTTTCCTTTTCCATATTCGGCCAACCAAACAAAACCAACGGAACGCCTTCACCTTTTTCGGTTTGATGCCAATGTCCTTCCATGGCTGCGACTTTAATTGGCTGATGCTCTAAAGTATTTAAGCCATGTTGATCACCGACCATCACTTGCAATGGTGCCGAAATAAGCAGCATCCACATTGCCATGGACAACATTTTTTTCGCGACTGTTACATGAGAGCCTTTTAGCAAATGCCACGCGCCGGAAGCACCGACCAACAATGCGGTTGCCAAGAAAGCAGCCAAGCCCATGTGCACTAAACGATAAGGAAAAGAAGGGTTAAAAATGATCTCGAACCAATCAACAGGTACAACGCGACCATCAACGATATCGTAACCTTGGGGGGTCTGCATCCAACTGTTAGACGCCAAAATCCAAGTCATCGAGATCAAGGTTCCAATAGCAACCAAAATAGTGGAGGCAAAATGTAGCTTTTCGCCGACTTTTTTCCAGCCAAACAACATAACACCCAAAAAGCCAGCTTCAAGGAAGAAAGCGGTCATCACTTCATAACTCAGTAGTGGACCGGTAATCGCCCCTGCGAAGTTAGAAAACTGGCTCCAGTTGGTGCCAAATTGATACGCCATGACAATGCCGGAAACAACGCCCATGGCGAAGTTAACCGCGAATATTTTCATCCAAAATCGGCATAAGGTCATGTAAATCGGCTTTCTGGTGTACAACCACAAGCCTTCTAATACCGCCAAATAACTGGCAAGACCAATCGTAATAGCGGGAAAAATAATATGGAACGAGACGGTGAACGCGAATTGTACTCGCGCCAAATCAATAGCATTTAAATCAATCATTGTGCCCTGCCTACCCTCTACACTGTCAGAAAGCAAAAAATAATTACTTTGTTGAGTGTAAGGCTTAAAAAAATACAGAACAGGCACAATAAATTAATTTAGAATAGGCACAGATTCATTATTAAAGGTGCGATCATGAGTCAGTTTAAATACCTAGAACTGGAACACTTGTTACGCAAAGACATAAAAGCCAATCACTTTTTACCCAGCGGAAAGCTGCCTTCTGTCCGAGAAATGTGCCAGAGCTTGGGCTTTTCTAAAGCCACGGTGTTACATGCCTTGCATCGACTCGAAGCGGAAGGACTGATCTTTTCTAAACCAAAATCAGGTTACTTTGTAAAAGCAACGACACCAAATGACCGACTCTCGCCAAAGCGCATTAATCCACCCGTCGCTCCCAGAGACGTAACCGTTCCAGCCATCCTAAAAGACATCATGACGCGCAGTGCCGCCTTTGATATTTTGCCAACAGCGGGCACCTCTAATGATGCGAATCACCTCATCACTTTAAACCGACACATAAGCAAAGCGCTTCGCTCTAGACCCACGCAAAAAGCCCTTTACTACAACGACTCAAGCGGCGATATGCGTTTAAAAGACGCCATTGTGACTCACTATCGCTATCGTGGTTTGAACCAAGATCCATCACAAGTTTGCATTACCGGTGGTTGCCAACACGCTTTATTCATTTCTCTCATGGCGACGTGCTCACCTGGCGATACTGTAGCCGTGGAATCTCCTGCGTTTTATGGCGTGTTGCAAATCATGGAACAACTCAAACTGAAAATCATCGAGGTCGCTGCTGACCCTGAAGAGGGTTTGAGCGTTGAAGATTTGGCCGAAAAAATATCAGAGTGGCCAATCAAAGCCTGCATTGTGTCCCCAAATTACGCCACGCCCACCGGGGCATTTATGCCAGAAAAAGCCCGCCGAGCGCTCATCAATCTAGCGGTCGAAAAAGATTTTTGCATCATAGAGGACGATATCTATGGGGATTTGGCTTTTCCGCCTTTTACAGCAGAACCATTGAAGAAATTCGATCCTAACGGACAAGTTATTCTGTGCAGCTCTTTCTCGAAAAGTTTATCGCGAGACTTAAGAATTGGTTGGGTGTTTGGAGGCAAATGGCACGACAAGATTACTCAATTGAAACTGGTTACTCAGCTGTCTTCTAGTGAATCCACTCAGCAAGGGCTGGCGACATTTTTAGAAGAAGGTCATTATCGTCGCTACCTTGCTCAACAGGTCAATACGTTAAAGCAACAACAAAGGGAACTGATGACTTTATTAGATGCCCATTGGAGTGACAAAATTCGCTATACCCACGCCCAAGGCGGCATTTCTATGTGGGTAGAATTAAACGAATCCATCAATACACAACGTAGTTATAACAAAGTATTAGAGCAAGGAGTGATCATGACACCCGGCTCACTTTTCTCGGCGTCGGGTCAATATAAAAACTTTTTACGTTTAAGTTATATCCACCCGTTAACCGAACAAAGACAAGCCGCTGTCAAAAAGCTGTTTAGCGTACTACTTGGATAGGCTTTTGTTAAACATAAAACCTAGCGACGAACCCGTTTATAAAGCGGGTTCGGTTGCGATACACTACCACTATAAGTGACGGACAAGCCTTTGATGCCTTTCGCCGCATCATGGGGATCTTTGCCTTCTTTAATCGCAAAACTGTCGAAACCGCATTGGCGCATTAGGCTCAGTTGATCTCTTAGTACATCACCAAAGGCACGTAAATCACCTTGATAATTTAACCGCTTACGCAGTAAATACGCCGTCGAGTAGCCACGTCCATCTTTGAAATTAGCAAAGAAAACACAGATAAACGATAACTTATCGATATCGCCTTTTAATTCCATTGGATCATCATCAACATCAATCCAAACAGCAGTTGGCGCGTTGTCACCTCGCTCAACTCGCGCTAACCAAGCCCTCATCGGTAAGATTTGATGGGGCTCAAGTGAGTCACAATCCTCTTCTAAAATAATCCAATCATCGGCTTTGCTGATCGTCATATCATTAGACTGAATATGGATAATATTCTTCATACTAGACTCCTACCGACTCATAAGCAGCCAACTTGAATGGTTCCAAACCTATGCGTAAAAAGGTTTCATGAAACGTTTCGCTGTCATCTCGATTCGCTAGATACGCATTGGTAATGTTTTTAACCACTCTTGGTAGCGCGTCTTCACTCACCGCAGGGCCAATCACTTTGCCGATTTGACTGTCTTTGCCTTGAGCTCCGCCAATGGTAATTTGGTAATAATCTTCGCCTGATTTATTCAGCCCTAGAATACCGATATTGCCAATATGATGATGAGCACAAGCATTAATACAACCAGATAAGTTAATACTGATATCACCGACTTCTAGCTGCTCTTCAATGCTGTAAACCTCAGCCACTTTTTTAGCAACAGGAAAAGAATGTGCCGTCGCCAAATTGCAATAACTCGCCCCAGGACAAACAATCATATCGCTCACTAAACCCACATTAGGTAAAGCCAAACCCACTTCACATAAACTTGACCAGACACTAAAAAGATACTTTTTCGGGATATCCGGAAGCACTATATTTTGTTCGTGAGCAATGCGAATCACACCAAACCCATAAAGATCAGCAAGATCAGCTATACGCTGCATTTGCTCAGCATTCAAATCGCCCGGCGTGTTGGTAGGGAACTTGGTAGAAATCGCCACCGACGCATAACCGCTAACCTTATGAGGTTTCACACTGCGTGATGCCCAAGAAGAAAATTCGTCATTACTTGCTAAATGCTGGCCATATTTAAGATCAGTATCATCTAAAGCGTTATAAAGAGGCGATAAAAACTGAGAAGCTACACGGCTTAATTCATCATCCGTAAGTGTAGAAAAACCCTCACGTATCTGCTGCCATTCGGCTTCTACTTCTTCACGAAAAGCGTCTACACCTAATGAATTCACAAGAATTTTAATACGCGCTTTGTACTTATTGTCGCGTCGCCCATAGCGGTTAAAGACGCGAAGAACCGCCTCAATATAAGACAATACCTCCGACCAATGTAAATCGTCTTTTACAGCTTTATTCAAGAAAGGCGTACGACCTAATCCACCACCAACCATAACCTGAAAACGCAATGTTTCTTCTTCATCACGATACAAATACAAACCGATATCGTGCATACGCACTGCCGCTCGATCTTCTTTGCTAGAACTAACCGCAATTTTGAATTTACGAGGCAAGAACAAAAACTCAGGATTCACTGTTGCCCATTGACGAATAATCTCGGCAAAAATACGCGGATCATATTCTTCATCGGGAGCTACGCCCGCGTAAGCTTCGGTAGTAACATTACGCACACAGTTGCCTGATGTTTGAATAGCATGCATATCAATAGATGCCAAATGCGCCAAAATATCTGGCGTATCTGCCAATTCGATCCAGTTGAACTGGATATTTTGACGAGTGGTAAAATGCCCATAACCACGGTCAAATTCATTGGCAATGACCGCTAAACCACGCATTTGATCACTGGATAACGCACCATAGGGAATAGCGATGCGCATCATATAAGCGTGTTTTTGCAAATACAGTCCGTTTTGCAAACGCAGTGGCAAAAACTCGTCTTCCGTTAATTCGCCGCTCATCCGACGCGCCACTTGATCGCGAAACTCTTCTACGCGCTCGTTAACCAACGCCCTATCATATTCATCGTATCGATACATTTTTGTCATTCTCCCCTAAACCTAAAATATGCGGAGAAAATATCAATAAGACAGTGTCTCTAATAGGACAAGAAAAAATAAAATGCATAGGTACAGATAATGAAGGCGGTAACCGACCACTCCAAAAGGAAAAAGTAAACACTATTTAAAGATCCGACCTGTCTATCTACTTAATGTCGTCTGTGCTGTTGCCAGTATTTCCATAGACACGCATCACACGATGCTTATTTTTCCGAACCATCGAACCATCGAACCATCGAACCATCGAACCATCGAACCATCGAACCATCGAACCATCGAACCATCGAACCATCGAACCATCGAACCTAGACAATATTAGCGATCAAATGAAAAAACTGAAATAATACTTACCTATGCTAGCTTGAGAAAAACTCGAATACAAAATAGCACAGCACTGAATATTGCGACTATATACTGGTTATGATGCTAATTTCTTGTCTCGCTTACGAACCAATGCAAGCATCCAAGGAACATTTGGTAAAATAAGAAAAATTCTGACGAGGTGGAACGCGGTTATCAACGCGACATCTTCATTTAAAAATTGGGCTGTTAATGCCATTTCCGTCACGCTCCCAGGTGCTGAGCCCAGTACCAGCGCACGCCAATTAATATCGCTGAACTGCGACACTATAAGCGCTAGAAATGCACTAGTTAAAATCAGCAACGTGGCCGTTGCAAATATGCCCATGACTAACCGACCGGCTCGCTGAAATATCTCTTTTCTGAAAGTCGATCCTAACCATGTACCCAATAAGATCTGGCCACATGCCAATATTTCATGGGGATATGGTGAAATAGGAATAAATTCTGTGACGGAAGCTGTACATGAAAACGCCAAAGCACCTAGAAAAAACGCACTGTTTATTCTAAGTACATAAAACAGTGCACATGTAGCAATCGCACCTAAACTGACACATGTCATCCCCAAATAACTCCATTCTTCAATTAACAAAAACTGTGCATTTGGTTCGGTGTGGGATAAGTAATACAACGCCACGGGGATGATAATGACAATAGAAGAAATTCTGAGAGTTTGCGCAAAAATAACTGGACCGGGATCCCCCCCATAAGTTTTAGCTAAATTACCCATTTCTACTGGTCCACCAGGTAAACAAGACAAAAATGCAGTGACTGGGTCTGCTCCGGTTATTTTTTGTAATAGCAGTGACAGAACATAACCCATAAAAATGGTTGCTAATGCCAATCCGATAATAACGCCAGCATGACCTAACACCGCTGAAAACGCATCAGATGTGAAATGAAGTCCAACTTGCACAGCGATAATAATCTGACCAATAGGACGTGTCCGTACTGGAATATCGACAGTTTTAATGAACATGTTGATAAGTGCCATACCAACGAGCGGTCCGATCATCCAAGGCAAAGGAAGTTTGAGTTGAGCAGCCAAATACCCCATAAATGTAGCGAGCAAGTAACAGCAAAAAAGAGGTAAAATGCGCGTTTTTGTTATCATTATATATCCAATTGGAGTTATATATTTTTCAACTCAATCAGCTAATGTGCCTGCGAGGAGGAATTTAAATGTGCTAAGGCAAGATAACTGATAAAACTTCACATTAAAAATATTACACTCACAACGACCCCATCTACAACTAACAAAAAAGACGTTTTGACTAACCAAATATGTCTAGTAAAGTTCTGGTAAGTCCACTGTGACCTCTTAGTGATGCCTAGTCCTAAGCATACATTGTCTAAGGAACATGTGATCCTTTCCAATTAGCTATTTCATACCGCTCAGAGCGCATCGTCAGACCAACTTGCAGCAAGTCCCCAAGAACAAAAATACGTCATCTTTATCCAGAGCAAAGCCAAATTGAGCCATTAGTTCTGAATATTGCTCTTGGTTTAATGATATTGTCCGCTTACCCTTTCCTTTAATCGGATCAATAACAATGTTTCGATTTTTTTGTCAACCACGTTAATCTCATAGCCAACAAATGAGGCAAGCTCCTCGCTATGCTTTACCGATGGTTTAAGTGGACTAGATTTAGGAAGTAATTTAACTTCCCTTTCCTCTCCAGTAACAGCAATGATTATTTCTTCTCTACCACTAAGCCTATCAATAATTTTTGCAGCCTCGTATAACGAAGCAGAATTATTCTTTCCTGCGCTTTGATAGGCCTTATCTGGATCTTCAGCCATAAGATTAAAACAAGAAGTAATAGTTTGAAATTGAGAGCTGATAGCAGCACAAACAATTGAGATTTCTTTATCAAATAGATCTTGATGATTATCAGCATCAAAATCATACATGACATCAAATCTATCAGCAGTAATACCTAGCGCAAATTTACTTGCTTTTAACTTAAATCCTTTTACTTCTTTTTTGGCTAAATTTTGTTCTCCTCGACTATTTGACAAGCGAACAATCACAGAAATTAATTTTGAAATATCTTTTAATGTGTTATTCCCAGACCGACTAAGCTGTGTAAAAACTAAGGCCAGGCTTGTTACATCAAGCTCAATATCACTGCGTTTTAAACTTAACTCACAAACACTCTTTCTCATCTACACCTCAGCATTCGAAAAATACGACTGAAAGCACTGTCTAAATAAAAGGGCTATCCATTTAGAGCAACCAGACACT
>NZ_KZ454891.1:0-77987 GCF_002792415.1 Marinomonas sp. BSi20584 | reverse complement strand
GATCTACAGATTTTGTGCAACCCTTTTTTGAAGAAAATTTAAATTAATTTAAATTCGATCAAACTTCTACGATACGTAGTTCTTTAGGCATAGAGAAAGACACATTCTCTTCTCTACCTTTTAACTCTTGAGGTGCGCTACCACCTTCCTTAACAAGACGATCAATCACCTCATTAACAAGTACTTCAGGCGCAGAGGCTCCAGCAGTTACGCCAATACTACGAATACCTTTCAACCAATCGCACTGAATCTCACTGGCATTATCGATCAAATAGGCTTTCGCCCCCATTCTTTCAGCCAATTCCCGAAGACGGTTTGAATTAGAGCTATTCACTGAACCAACAACAAGAACTAATTCAGATTCTTCTGCTAGCGTCTTCACAGCATCCTGACGATTCTGTGTGGCGTAACAAATGTCATCTTTCTTTGGACCACAAATCATCGGAAAGCGTTTTCGAAGTGCATCAATAACAACCGAGGTATCATCCATAGACAACGTCGTTTGAGTGACAAAAGCAAGACGCTCAGGATTCTTAACCTTAAGTCTCTCTACATCAGCAGGACTCTCTACTAGATAGATAGCACCACCCTGACGATCATCGTACTGACCCATCGTACCTTCGACTTCTGGATGGCCATCATGACCAATCAAAATACATTCCATGCCATCACGAGAATAACGCAACACCTCCAAATGCACTTTTGTCACTAGTGGACAAGTCGCATCAAATACTTTTAAACCTCGATCTGTCGCTTCATCTCGAACGGCTTTTGAAACACCATGCGCACTAAAGATAACAATGTTGTCATCTGGTACTTGATCAAGTTCATCAACAAAAACTGCACCGCGAGACTTCAAAGACTCGACGACAAATTTATTATGTACCACTTCATGACGAACATAGATTGGCGCTTCAAAAAGATCCAAGCAGCGATTAACAATATCTATCGCCCTATCAACACCAGCACAGAAGCCACGAGGGTTAGCAAGTTGAATAGCAAAACTCATGCGGCATCCTCAATAGCTATGATTTGCACCCTAAAAGTAAGTGACCGACTAGCAAGAGGGTGATTAAAATCGACAACCACTTCTTTCTCACCAATCTCAGCAATGACACCCGGCAATTCGTTTTTGCTCATATCAGCAAAAGAAACCACCATCCCTTCTTCTAGATCCATAGAGAACTGTGAACGAGGCATACGCTGAATATTGCTTTCATTGTGTACGCCAAAGGCTTTTTCTGGCGACATAATGAAAGAAGCTTCTTGCCCTACAGACATACCTAGTAAAGCAGACTCAAAATCTGGCAATAAACTCCCATCACCAAATACAAAGCTAGCTGGAGATCGAGAAAAGTTAGAATCAACGATTTGACCATCTTCAAGTGACAACTCAAAGTGCAGAGTGACCCTGCTTGCCGCTGTAATTACGCTCATTCTTTTGTACCTTCCTGCTTTTTCGACACGAAACTTTCAAGCAACATTAAAATAACACCAATAGTAATAGCACTGTCAGCAAGGTTGAACGCAGGAAAATACCACGACTGCTGCCAATGAAATTGTAGAAAATCTACAACATGACCATAAACCAATCGATCATAAAGGTTACCAATCGCTCCACCCAACACAAAAGTCAGTGCCAGTGATTCTAATCGGTTGGTTTCTGCGATCTTAACAAGACGCCAACTAATACCAACAACCACTGCCAATGCGATCAAAGAGAAGAACCAACGCTGCCAACCACCAGCTTGCGCGAGGAAACTAAAGGCAGCACCAGTGTTGTATCTCAATGTCAGGTCAAAGAATGGAAAAACGGCAATTTCTTGTCCATAAAATAAGTTGGACACAACCGCTTGTTTTGTTACCCAATCTAAAACAAAAAGAATAAGAGCCAGCGCCCACCAGCGCTGGACTCGTTTCCACACAATCAAAGCAGTCATTAGGCGTAAAGGCGCTGTTCACCTTCCCCATCTGGCAAGTTAGAGATACAACGATCGCACAACTCAGGATGCGCTGCTCGCTTACCAACTTCTTCACGGTGATGCCAACAACGTACACACTTAGTATATTTACTCAACTCAACGTGAACTTTCAGACCATCAAGATCGGTAGCAACCGCGTCATCATCCGCTTGAGACAAAGGCAACACTTTAACGTCAGAAGCAATTAAGACAAAGCGCAACTCTTCACCTAAGCGATTCAATGTTGCTTGCAAAGCATCATCACAATAAAGTGTGATATCAGCACTTAAGCTCGCTTTCATCTTGCCCTCACTACGCGCAGCTTCTAATACTTTATTCGTTGCTACTTTCGCTTCAAGAACCTGCTTCCAGAATTCACGACCCATTGGCTCATCACCGGACAACTCTTCAAGGCCTTCATACCATGTTTCTAAGAAAACAGACTCACCGCGTTCCCCAGGAAGTGTTTGCCAGATTTCGTCAGCAGTGAAGCTCAAGATCGGTGCAATCCAACGAGAGAAAGCTTCCATCACATGGTAAAGCGCAGTCTGCGCAGAACGACGCGCCAGGCTGTCTTCTTGTGTTGTGTATTGGCGATCTTTGATGACATCCAGATAAAAACCACCCAAATCTACGGAACAGAAGTTCTGGATTTTCTGGTTCACTGTATGGAATTGATATTCGCTGTAAGCGATATTCAATTCTTTTTGCAACATGGCAGCACGATCTACAATCCAGCGATCTAACGCAATCATCTCGCTAGAAGGAACCATATCAGCCGCTGGATTAAAACCATTTAAGTTTGCCATCATGAAACGCGCAGTATTACGGATACGACGATAAGAATCCGCTACACGCTTAAGAATTTCATCAGAGACAGTCATTTCAGTGGTGTAGTCGGTCGCTGCTACCCACAAACGGATAATATCGGCACCCAAGGTATCCATGACTTTCTGTGGTGACAGTACGTTACCCAAAGACTTCGACATTTTGCGGCCATCGCCATCAACGGTAAAACCGTGAGTCAATACTTGCTTGTATGGCGGCACACCACGAATCGCGATTGAGGTTTTCAACGAAGACTGGAACCAACCACGATGCTGATCTGAACCTTCTAGGTACAAATCGGCAGGAAAGCTCAATTCATCACGCTGATCGATAACAGAATAATGGGTCACACCGGAGTCAAACCATACATCTAACGTGTCAGTTACTTTGCTGTATTTTTCAGCATCAGCACCCAACAACTCCTCTGCTTCCATTTCAAACCAAGCGTCGATTCCTTCAACTTCGATGCGCTTAGCAACTTCCTCGATCAAACGTGGCGTTTCAGGATGAAGCTCTTGAGTCTCTTTGTTGATAAACAAAGCAATCGGCACACCCCAAGTACGCTGACGAGACACACACCAATCAGGGCTGTTATTCAACATCCCTTCCATACGGTTTTGTCCCCAGCTTGGTACCCACTTCACACCTTCAACAGCATGCTTTGCAGAATCCAGCAAACCTTCTTTGGTCATACTGATAAACCACTGAGGCGTCGCACGGAAGATTAGTGGCGTTTTAGTACGCCAGCAATGTGGGTAACTGTGGAAGATCTTCGACTCAAACACCAAAGCGTTATTACGATTCAGTGCCTCAAGCACGGCATCATCTACTTTATAAACATGCAAACCAGCAAACTCGCCTGCAGCATCAGAGTAAACACCATTGTCTTGAACAAGGTTGATAGTGCCAATGCCATTTTCACGACCGACGTTAAAGTCATCCACGCCGTGGTCTGGTGCAGTATGCACGCAGCCAGTACCCGCTTCCGTTGTTACGTGCTCACCCAAGATGACAGGAATATCGCGCTCTAGGAACGGATGATCCAACACAGTGCCTGCCAGTTCAGCACCAACGGTACGACCAACAATGCGGAAATCAGTTACGCCGTAGCGAGACATAACACTTGCGACCATGTCTTCAGCAACAATTAAACGCTCTTTGCCTAAGCCCATATCGACTTCAACTAGCGCATAGTTGAAGTCTGGATGAACAGAAACAGCTTGGCTCGCTGGAAGCGTCCAAGGAGTGGTTGTCCAAATCACAACAGAAACCTTACCTTCACCCTCGACATCAGAGAATTTAACAAGTAAAGCAGCTTCGTCTTGTGGCACATAACGCACATCCAAAGACAAAGACGTTTTATCTTGATATTCCACTTCCGCTTCCGCCAAAGCAGAACCACCAACAACACTCCAGTAAACTGGCTTAAAGCCTTTTACCAAATGACCGTTCTCAGCGATTTTGCCTAAAGCACGAACAATATTGGCTTCTGTTTGGAAGTTCATTGTCAGATAAGGATTTTCCCAATCGCCCATCACACCCAAACGAATAAAGTCTTTTTTCTGTTCTTCTATTTGCGTATAAGCGTATTCGCGACATTTCGCGCGAAACTCTTTATAAGAAACTTTCGTCCCCGCTTTACCGATCAATTGCTCAACTTTGTGCTCAATTGGCAAGCCGTGACAATCCCAACCAGGAATATAAGGCGCATCAAAGCCACTAACGGTTTTAGACTTAACAATAATATCTTTGAGGATTTTGTTAACCGCGTGACCAATGTGAATACTGCCATTTGCGTACGGAGGGCCATCATGAAGAATAAAAGATTTACGGCCTTTACTTACATCACGTACTTTTTGATATAGGTCCATATCCTGCCAACGCTTAAGCATTGCAGGTTCACGTTTTGCCAAATCTCCACGCATTGGGAAGTCTGTATCTGGCAAATTCAGTGTCGGTTTATAATCACTCATGGTTTATCGATTCATCCTCAAAGATCATCTTTTCACTGATTAGCAAAGAAGCGTAATGCTTCTTCTTTATCACATTGAATTTGTTTTTCCAGCGCATCTAAGCTGGCCATTTTTCGCTCTGCCCTAATAAAATGACAGAAAGTAACCTGCACATATTTGTCATACAGATCACCGTTAAAATCTAATAAGTGCACTTCCAGTATCGGCATCTTGCCTTGAACGGTAGGACGCACACCAATATTCGCAACACCGTTATAGGAGACGCCATCAACCATAAAGGTCACAGCATATACACCAGACAACGCAGACTTAATACCTTTAAGGTGCACGTTAGCCGTTGGAAAACCCAATTTTCGACCAAGTTGCTGTCCATGTATCACACGACCACTTAAGGTAACCAAGTGCCCCATGTTCATCTGTGCGGCAGTAATATCGCCGCGCTCTAGAGCATCCCTAACCAGAGTACTACTCACTCGCTCATTCAAAGTGTTTAACACTGACGGTGTATTTTCAACATCAAAGCCATGCTGACCACCAAACTCTTGCAGATAATAAAAATCACCTTGTCGATCACAGCCAAAGCGAAAATCATCTCCCACTACCAAATGCTTTACAGACAAGCCATCTAGCAAAATTTGCTGACAAAATGCCTGCGCATCTAGTTGTTGAAGTTTAGGGTTGAACGGCATGCAAAGAACATAATCGATACCCTGCCCTTCCAACAATTTCACTTTATCCCGCAGACGACCAATACGACCTGGGGCCGTATCCGGTGAAAAGAACTCTCTCGGCTGAGGTTCAAAGATCATGATAGCAGCAGGCGAATTGTATTGTTTAGCCAAAGCTTTTACTCGCGCTAATATAGCGCCATGCCCTAAGTGAACACCGTCAAAATTCCCTATCGTCAGCACGCATTCTTTATGCTTTGAACGGATATTATGAATACCGCGAATTAACTCCATAGAACCCCGTACAAAACAATTAAATCCAGCGTCGAAAAAATATCATGGATTATATAGCAGTTAACCAGATGAAGGTAGGCCAGAACTTGAACAAGCTGTGCAAACCAATAATCAAAGCAAAAAACACTTCAATACACCTAATGCTTCAAAATGGAAGGACGCAAACCCGCCGCTACCGCGACAAGAACGTACACCAGCACACCGCAAACGACAACCATCAAGGTACAGCCCACCCGATACAAGTCATCCATCTGGGTCCATTGCCACCCCTGAAGAAGAAACAAATACAAGCACACACCAAGCGCAACGGTAGCACTCACCAATATACGCAACAAACGCTTCCATTGAGCAGAAAATACGTGATATTGCTTTTTGTACAAACCGCGCCACAATAAAAAAGCATTTAAACCTGCAGACAAACTTGTCGCCAACGCCAACCCCACATGCCCCAATGGCCACACCAAAATCAAATTCAGCACCATATTCGATATCATCGCAATGATCCCAATACGTACAGGCGTTCTTGTATCCTGTCTCGCATAATACCCTGGCGCCAGTACCTTAATCAGCATCATAAACACCAACCCCAGTGAGTAAGCCTGCAGACTCTGAGCAGCCATATGAACATCATTCACCGTTAACTCACCACGATAAAAAATCGTCGCAATCAAAGGCTCAGCCAACATAAACAAAGCAAGAGAAGACGGAATAGCAATCAGCAAAAGTATTCGCAGCGCCCAATCGAGTGTTTCAGAAAACTTCGACGCTTCGCCACCAGAAAAACTACGCGACAAAGAAGGCAAAATAACAGTACTGATGGCAATAGCAAAAATACCCAACGGCAACTCATACAAGCGATCCGACAAGTACAACCAAGTAATACTGCCCGTTTGCAGAAAAGAAGCCAACACCGTATCAAGAAGCAAATTAATCTGACCGACAGACACACCAAACAATGCCGGCCCCATCAAAAGCAAAATTCGCTTCACACCTGGATGACGAAAACCCAACGTCGGCATCGGTAGCAATCGCAACCTCGCCAAAAATGGCACTTGAAACATCAACTGAATCAGCCCCGCAAAGAACACCCCCCAAGCAACAGCGGTTTCGGCCTGGGCCGCAGTGCGAGCAAAAAACACCGTCGCAACAATAAGAGAGATGTTCAGAAAAATCGGCGTAATAGCCGGAACCGCATATTCACCATGCGCGTTTAAAATACCGCCTGCCAATGCCGTTAATGAAATAAATAACAGATATGGAAAAGTAATGACTAACAGCTCAGAAGCCAATTTAGTCTGACCATCATCCGCAGCAAAACCAGGTGCAAATACATACACCACCCAAGGAGCACACACCATGAAAAGCACAGTAATACACAACAAGATCAAAGCCAGCGACCCTGACACAGCAGAGATAAGTGCTCGAACCTCGTCCTTGCCTTCTTTTACTCGGTAGTCACTCAATACTGGGACAAAAGCTTGAGCAAACGCCCCTTCGGCAAATAATCGACGAAAAAAGTTAGGAATTTTAAAAGCAACATAAAATGCATCTGCGCTGCCACTTGCACCTAATACATACGCCAAAGCAGCATCTCTTACCAAGCCAAGAATACGAGAAAAGAAAGTACAAATGGAAACCAAGACACCAGAACGCAACAAAGACAAAGACTTAGGCTCTTTATCGAGGAGGTTTTTTTTTTCGGACATAAAAATTTACGACGTATGCAATAGATAGATCGACAAAGAATAACACCAGGTACTACCAGAGCGCAGCCAAATATATAAGCTCATTTGACTAATTTTTGTATAATAGGGTTGTGGCAACGCTAAAAACTGGTAAAATCCGCCGCGAGATTTCAAAGTTAAAACTTGACATTAATTTCATGACACAGCAGAGTGCTGGGTCATTACTTATTCCAATTTAAAGGAGCCAGACCGTGGCAAATTCCGCCGGTTCAAAAAAACGCGCGCGCCAAGCAGTAAAAAGCCGCGCTCACAATGGTAGCCTTCGTTCAATGGTTCGCACATACTTGAAAAAAGTAGATGCAGCTATCGAAGCAGGCAATCAAGCTGACGCACAAGCAGCTTACGTTCTAGCAACTTCTAAGCTAGACAAAGCCGCTGACAAAGGCCTATATCACAAAAACAAAGCAGCTCGCCATAAGAGCCGCTTGAGTGCTAAAATCAAAGCACTGGCCTAATACCTATAAAAAAACCGGCAAATGCCGGTTTTTTTTATGTCTTTTATTTATACACCTCGACTTTTTTGCCCAAACAGCATCAGCCAAACAAAACCACCAGCCAAACCACTGCCGCCAAGACCAAAGCCAACATGACAGCTGCAGAGCCTAAATCTTTCGCACGACCAGACAATTCATGATGCTCACTACTAATTCGATCAACCACAGCCTCAACACTTGAATTCAGCGTTTCAACAATCAACACCAAGCCTACAGAAAAAATCAGTACCGCACGCTCAAGACCAGTATCACCAAGCCAGATAGCAAAAGGCAAAGAAATCAAAAACAAAACAGCCTCTTGACGAAAAGCCGCTTCATGTTTCCATTGAGCTCGCAAACCTTGATAAGAATATTTCGAAGCACTCAATACGCGATCTAAACCTACTTTACCTGGCTTTGCCATGACACCACTACCTCTTAAATAATAACCAAATCATCGCGATGAATTAACTCTGGTTCACCCTTGTAACCCAAAATCGCTCCAATATTAGACGAAGGTTGACCAAGCAGCTTCAACGTTTCAGCCACACTGTAGTTCACTAAGCCGCGAGCAACCAGACCACCTTGCAAATCGACACAAATAACCATGTCTCCGCGCGAAAAAGTACCCTGCGCATCTTTCACTCCAACAGCCAAAAGACTCGTACCCGCTTTTCGCAACGCCTTTACGGCGCCATCATCTAAAATTAGGGCGCCGCGACTCTTCAAATGCCCAGCTAACCATTGCTTACGCGCCGCTACCCTTCCGTGTTCCGGCTGCAACCAAGTTCCTAATATTTCGCCTGACGCAACACGAACAATTACATTTTCTTCGCGACCTGAAGCTATCAAGGTATCCGCACCAGAGCGTGCAGCCAAAAGCGCAGCTCGCACCTTCGTTAACATTCCGCCACTACCTAGTACACCAGCCCCGCCACTCGCCATAGACTCAAGACGATTGTCCGATGCTGATATATGAGAGATTAAAGTTGCATCTTTATGATCACGTGGATTTTTATCGAACAGCCCTTGCTGATCTGTAAGGATGATCAACAAATCCGCCTCAATAAGATTAGCAACCAAAGCACCCAGCGTATCATTGTCACCAAACCGTATTTCGTCGGTTACAACTGTGTCATTTTCGTTAATTATAGGTACAACACCGAAACCAAGCAGAGTTCGCAACGAAGATCGAGCATTTAAATAGCGTCGACGGTTCGACAAATCATCATGGGTAAGCAAAATTTGCGCAGTACACAAACCATGCTTCTCAAAGTGAGACTCATAAACCCCAACCAATTCCATCTGCCCAACTGCCGCAGCAGCTTGCAGCTCATTTACTTGAGTGGGGCGAGAAGAAAAACCAAGACGCTTCATACCTGCAGCAATAGAACCAGAAGACACTAAAACGACTTCCTTTCCTTGCGCTCGTAACTCAGCAATTTGAGCAACCCAAAGACCAATTCGGGCAACATCCAACCCCTGACCATCGTTTGTCAGTAGCGCACTGCCGATTTTAACAACGACACGCTGCGCCTTAGCTATTTTTTCTCGCATTTCCATGATACTACTTATTCTCACCAATCAAGTTAGCTAACGTATTCCACTTCAACATCGTAGTCATCTTCATCAAAATCGTCATCATCAAGCAACAAACCTGCTTTACGACGTTTTTCACGTAATGACATAATACGGTTTCGACCTTCTTCATCAATCAAGGCGCGCATTGCTTTTTCTTTCTCACGAGCTTCTGGGCTTTCTAGCAACAACTCACGCTTTTCATCAAGCGCCGTCATCAGGTCTAAACACAACACCTCTGTGCCTTCACCTGATATCGCCGAAATACGGTAAGCCTTACCTTCCCATCCAAGTGCGTCAATAACACTCTGACAACGCTCTTCCAACTCATCTTCTGGCACCATGTCGGTTTTATTTAAAACCAACCAACGGTCACGCTCTGCCAAAGCAGGGCTGAACTGATGCAATTCGTTTACCGCAATAACCGCAGCTTCTGCCGGGGTAATTTCATCCCAAGGCGCCAAATCGACGATGTGCAACAAAATGCGGTTGCGCACCAAGTGCTTCAAGAAACGAATACCAAGACCTGCACCTTCAGATGCACCCTCGATAATTCCAGGAATATCGGCGATTACGAAGCTCTGGTGTTTCTTCACTTTTACCACACCAAGGTTCGGCACCAAGGTTGTAAAAGGATAATCAGCCACTTTTGGCTTAGCAGAAGAAACCGCACGAATAAACGTCGATTTACCTGCGTTAGGAAGACCAAGCAACCCTACATCGGCCAAGACTTTCATCTCTAGCTTCAGCGTACGCTCTTCACCTACCGTACCTTTCGTAGTCTGTCTTGGCGCACGGTTGGTACTTGATTTAAATCGAGTATTCCCCAGACCATGATGACCGCCTTGGGCCACTTTTAACTTTTGACCGTCACGAACAAGATCACCAAGCGTCTCGCCGGTATCATCATCAATAACCGTCGTACCAACAGGCACTTTAATTTCAAGATCAGGTCCTTTCGAGCCGGTCATATCTCGACCTTGACCACCCTCACCACTTTCAGCGATGTATTTTTTCGTAAAACGAAAATCGATCAAGGTGTTTAGCGCCTCATCAGCAACCAACACAACGCTGCCGCCATTACCGCCATCGCCGCCATCGGGACCACCTTTAGCGACAAATTTTTCACGCCAAAAGCTCAACGCTCCATTTCCACCTTTACCCGCTCTTACATAGATACTGGCTTCATCAACAAATTTCACAATAACACCTCTTCGGTGGATTATCAGAATCAACAAACCCTGATTATAGAATTCTTCCAAAAAAAAAGCCCCGCGTCGCGGAGCTTTTTTTAAGTTTTTAGTAAGCGATTAAGCAGCTACGACAGAAACTGTACGACGCTTCAACTTACCTTTCACTTCAAACTTCACTTGGCCTTCAACAACAGCGAACAAAGTGTGATCTTTACCAATTTGAACACCAACTCCAGGGTGGAACTGAGTACCACGCTGACGAACAAGGATGTTACCTGGGATCACAACTTGACCACCAAAACGTTTGACACCTAATCGTTTCGACTCGGAATCGCGACCGTTACGAGTACTACCACCCGCCTTTTTATGAGCCATGACTTACTCCTTAAATTTGAATAGTTAGCGCTTAGTTAATACCAGTTATTTTCACTTCCGTGAACCACTGACGATGACCCATACGCTTCATAGAATGCTTACGACGACGGAATTTCAAAATTTTCACTTTGTCTCCGCGACCATGAGCAACAACTTCAGCTGTTACTTTAGCGCCTTCTACAACTGGTGCACCAACTTTAACGTCGTCGCCGTTGCATACAAGAAGAACGTCATCGAATTGAATCGAACCGCCTTCTTCAACAGCTAATTTCTCAACCTTAAGGGTTTGGCCTTCTTCTACACGGTATTGCTTACCGCCAGTTTTGATCACTGCAAACATGTTCTTCTCCAATGAGATTTACCCGGCTACTGAAATTGAATTTGACCTACTTCTAGTGGCAATAAGTTCCTGACCGAATCGGACAAAAATCACTAACCATATGATAGGGAGCAAAATGTGGGTAAATCGGACGCGAGATTGTACAAAATCACACCACCCAATACAAGTGAAAAGCAATGTCTTTATACATTTTTCGTATTTTGGGTTGACCCTGACACAAGCCTTACCTAGCATGAGGCACACTTGCTGATCAGCTTGGGACTATTTAGCTTCGGAAATTGCATGCAACCTATACAAATACACGATGTTGTGGCCAATGAATTTGGCCAAGTGAATGACTATATTGTGTCACAACTTAGTAGTGACATCCCTCTAATCGAGCAAATCGGCTACTACATCATAAGCAATGGTGGAAAACGATTGCGACCTCTATTGGTGTTATTAGCAGCTAAAGCGAGCGCTGAACTAGATAAACCAAGACTAGATCAAACCATTCAAATGGCAACCATCATAGAGTTTATTCATACATCGACACTATTACATGACGATGTTGTTGATGAATCAGATATGCGCCGTGGAAAAAAAACGGCCAATGAAGAATGGGGCAATGCCCCGAGCGTTCTAGTTGGCGATTTCCTTTATTCTCGCGCCTTCCAAATTATGGTGGATGTCGGCAGCATGCAATGCATGAGCGTTCTTGCTAAAACAACCAATATTATTGCCGAAGGTGAAGTTCAGCAGCTCATTAACTGCGGCGACCCCGATACAACCGAAGAAAGCTATTTGAAAGTCATCCAATACAAAACAGCAAAACTGTTTGAAGGCGCCGCACTTTGTGGTGCAATTATTGCAGGTGCGAACAAAGAATATCAAGAAGCTCTAAGACATTTTGGCATGTACGTTGGGACAGCTTTTCAGTTAATTGACGACGTAATGGATTACACCAGTACAGCTGAAGAAATGGGCAAAAGTGTTGGCGATGACCTTGCTGAAGGCAAACCCACCTTGCCGCTTATTTTCACTATGAAACATGGCCCTAAAGACGCAGTAGAGCGAGTCAAGCAAGCTATATTAACCGGTGGACTTGACCAGTTAGAGTCAATTATAAATGACGTGCAAAACTGCGGAGCCATTGAATACACTCAGCAAAAAGCACAAGAGCAAGCAGACCTAGCAATAAGCTCTATTGCACCATTGCCAGAGTCTGACTATAAAAAGGCACTTGTCGCACTAGCTAACGCGTCAGTAAAGCGTCGTAACTAATCGAAGGTAAAAACATACAAAAAAGCCAAACATTGTATTTAAACTGTGTTTGGCTTTTTCATTGACTTTCTCATGCTAATTTTTTCTCAACACATCCATTACTGCCTGAGCAGCCATAGTTGTATGTTGCTGCATGAAACAATGGCCTCCGTCAACCTCAATCACCTGGATGTTCGGATTCAGTTTTGCAGCTAGGTGGTAGGCCTCTTTGAAATAGTCAAAGGTATCTTTACCTTGAATAATGCAAGTAGGCACAGAAATATTAGCAATCGCGCTCCAGAGCCGCTTGGGATAACTCGAAAAGATCGCAGCCTCCATCCAAGATGGGCAACCTAATTTATAGCGCCCTTTTTCATCATACTTAATAGAAGAAGCGATATAATCCTCTAAGCAAGCAGGCTCCCAACCCTTAAATGTTCCTCGCTCAAAAAAGCTACTTTTCACTTGAGTAAGATTTTCCCATTGAGTGCGACGACGACGAGCCTGTTTTACCAAAGGAACCTGACTCTTTAAGCCTGTTAACTTAACACCGCGCATCATCCAAATTAAACGCGGAGGAAAAAGCGCAGGATCCAATAAAACCAAACGATCAAAAAGAGTTGGCGCTTGCGCACTCATTAACGCCGTCATACAGCCTCCAAAGCTGTGTCCGATGCCAATCAATTCTGTTTTCGGTAGTACCGATTGCTGCGCATTTAATGACTCAGCAAAACGAGCGGCAGTAATATTCCAACCAACAAACCGCTTTCCAGCCGTTGACTCACCATGACCTGCCGCATCTTGCATAATCAAATTGTAGCCTTCGAGCTTTTCCAAAAAGCACATGTAAGTCTTTACTGAAAAGCCATTACCATGCAGAAAATGAATTGTCGGTTGACTCTCTTCAATTTGCCCCAAGTATCCCTGAATATGACCATCGTCAAATTGATGCTGCCAAGCAGCTAGATTTATACTTCTTTTTGAACTCATAAAGGCACTCAAAACAACCAAGACATTACTAGAAGAAATATATTAACAGAAAAAATAATACTGAACGGTATTCGCAAATCGCTTAAAAAACTGTTTTTACAACTTCCATAGCCATTAAATTCTTGTAATAACGTAAAAATGATCACTTTTCATGCAGGTAATTTGGTTTTTTTCCGTTCAAACATTCATATTAGAGTTCCAAACCGATATAATCAGCTGGATTTTCTACTGCAAACTGGACCACGACAATCCGCCAGACTATTTTAAGTCATCGGCTGGATGTGGATATAGGACTATAATGACTACAGCTTCATCTTTTGAAAAAGACGAACTATTAAAATGCGGCCACGGTGAAATGTTTGGTGCAGGCAATGCCCAGCTTCCTGTCGGCAATATGCTTATGATGGATCGCATTACTCACATCTCGACTGAAGGCGGGGTATATGGCAAAGGCGAAATTATTGCTGAGCTAGACATCAATCCTGACCTATGGTTTTTCGAGTGTCACTTTCCTGGCGATCCAGTTATGCCTGGTTGCCTTGGCTTAGACGCGATGTGGCAGCTAGTAGGATTTTTTCTAGGTTGGAAAGGAAATAAAGGTCGCGGGCGAGCACTCGGTTCTGGCGAGGTGAAATTCACTGGACAAATCCTTCCAACAGCGAAAAAAGTTACCTTCCATATTAACCTTAAGCGTGTAATTGAACGTAAGTTAGTGATGGGGATTGCAGACGGAAGTGTTAAAGTTGATGGTCGTGAAATTTACACCGCAAAAGATTTGCGTGTAGGCTTATTCACTTCAACTGATAACTTCTAAAGATTAAGAATGAAAGAGGCACATTTATGCGTCGTGTAGTAGTAACAGGTCTTGGCATTGTCAGCTGCCTAGGTAATGACAAAGAGAGCGTTCTAAACTCCTTGCGCGAGGGCCAATCTGGTATTCGTTTCGCTGAAGATTACAAAGAGCACGGCTTTCGTAGCCACGTTTGTGGTCGTATTGATTTAGATGCAGAAAGTATTGATCGTAAGATCCGCCGCTTCATGGGCGATGCCGCAACTTACGCTTACGTCTCTATGCAACAAGCTATTTTAGATTCAGGTTTAACAGAAGACCAAGTATCCAATATTCGCACAGGCCTAGTTGCAGGATCTGGTGGCGCATCAGCTAAAAATCTTGTTGATTCAGCAGATACACTTCGCGAGAAAGGTGTTAAACGTGTTGGACCATACCGAGTAACCCAAACTATGGGCAGCACGGTTTCTGCTTGTTTAGCAACCCCTTTTAAAATTAAAGGTGTTAACTATTCCATCACGTCTGCATGCTCTACCAGTGCCCACTGTATCGGTAATGCCATGGAGCTAATCCAACTTGGCAAACAAGATATCGTTTTTGCAGGTGGCGGCGAAGAAGAAAGCTGGACTCAAACTTGTATGTTTGACGCAATGGGCGCTCTATCTTCTAAGTACAATGAAACTCCTGAGAAGGCTTCTCGTGCTTACGATGCCAACCGTGATGGTTTTGTTATTGCTGGCGGTGGCGGTATGCTAGTTATAGAAGAACTAGAACACGCTAAAGCTCGTGGTGCAAAAATCTACGCTGAACTAGTAGGTTACGGAGCAACATCTGATGGCTACGACATGGTAGCCCCTTCTGGTGAGGGCGCAGTGCGCTGCATGCAGATGGCTATGAGCACAATTGATGGCGATATTGATTACATCAACACTCATGGCACAAGTACACCTGCTGGCGATATGAAAGAGCTACAAGCTGTCAACGAGACTTTCGGTGACAACATCCCATTGATTAGCTCTACAAAATCCCTTTCAGGTCACTCTTTGGGTGCTGCGGGTGTTCATGAAGCGATCTACTGCTTGCTAATGATGGAGAATAACTTCATCGCTGCGTCTGCAAACATTGATGAGCTTGATCCAGCCGCAGGAAACATTCCAGTGGTAACAACTCGTAAAGACAATGTAGATCTAAACATGATCATGTCTAATAGCTTTGGATTTGGTGGCACTAACGCCAGCTTAGTATTCAAAAAATACACAGCGTAAATAATCTTTAGCGACAAAAAAGCCGCATAAATGATGCGGCTTTTTTATGCTTTCAATTTGCCATGCAACCGAGCTAAAACAGAAAGTCATTTCCTTTCGGGAGTTTCGCCATTTCAGCTCGCATCCAAACATCCATTTCTTCATGTAATGCTGAGGTTTTCTTGCCCTCAGACTCAATAATAGGCCCAATAACAACACGGATAGATCCCGGAAACTTGCGCCAGCGCTTACCAGGCCAAGTATAACCAGCATTGTGTACCACAGGCAGAATAGGCACACCTGCAGATGTTGCTAACATAGCAGCGCCTTTGTTGAAGGCTTGCTCTTCATTAGGCGCGATTCGCGTGCCTTCAGGAAAAATCAGCACCGAACGGCCATCGTCTAAACGCTCTTTACCCTGACTGATAATTTGCTTCAGAGCATTAGTCCGCTGAGAGCGGTCAATTGCTATAGGCTGCACCATACGCAATCCCCAGCCAAAGAAAGGCACTGACAGCAGTTCTTTCTTCAATACCGTTGAAACAGGTGCCATCAACACTTGCAGTACGTAGGTTTCCCATTCGCTCTGATGGTTTGCCACCAGCACAACAGGACGATTTTTATTGATATGTTCTAAACCAACAATCTCAACCTTCACACCACAAAAAATACGAAAGACAAATAACAAACCTTTGTTATGTAGGTTCAAGACTGGCTGACGATAATTCTTTGGCAACAGAATCGTTGCAAAAGGCGCAAGAATACCAAATATAATGGTGGATACCGTATAGTAAATGGCGAATATTGTTGAGCCGATCCAAGATCTTAATGACGCCCACATGCTCATTGACAGCTTACTCCCCATGACTATTTATTCAGATATTTTTGCTGTTGCTTCAATGGATTTGCATACATTGCCAACACAGTTTCTTTTAAGTTTTCAGGACAACGCTCAAGATAACTTGAGAATGCGCTATCGGTTGAAGGCAAGCCTTGCTGCAACGCAAGCGCAGCTTCATTGGTAGACTGAATAGCATAGTTAGTAATGATCTGACGATCTACTTCGGCTACAAATTCTTCAGGCGTTTCAAAACCATCTTTTATTACATCACCAAAAGTCACTACAACCTTGCCTTTCTGACCAACAATGCCATTTTTAATACTGTCGATGTCTTCAAACTCAGCTTTTTCATAATTACCTGTTGTTGATTTCTGATGCAGCTCTCGGGCCTTATCAAAAGCACAAGGATCATATTCATAAGCAATTGAGACAGGTACAATTTTCAAGTTCGCCATGGCATCAGAGAAAGGTACTTTTTCTTTTTTCTGACTCATAAAGAACATTTTTATGATCGCAGGATCTGTCTGATCCAAGCCATCTTTCGCACGCCCTTCTTTTTGAGCTATCCAGATATTAGCTTGGTCTTTCGTCAATGATTCAGTGATATAAGCAGACAGTTGACCAAAAGCCGCCATCATTTCTCGAATACCATTTGCTGAGCGCTTCACAATAAAGCTTTTATTAAGGCGCATGAGATCAGACACAAAAGGTCGACGCAATAAGTTGTCCCCTATAGCGATTCGCACCGTATTCAATTCTGCCAAATACAAGCCATAGTTAACAAAAGCTGGGTCCATGGCGATATCTCTATGATTCGACAAAAACAAATAGCCAACACCTTTTTCTAACTTTTCGATACCTCGGTATTCGACATTCGTTGTCGTGGTTTTTATCATGCGCTCCATGTAGCTTGCGACACGCATTTGGAACTCATGAACATTCGAAATATTAGTAATTTGACGTTTCAGCGCCAGCTTGACACAAAACGCCAATGGCACCTTAAGAAATTTAGGCCATTGAGCAAAGCGAAAACCAATAATAGTATTAATAAAATCTGGCATTTCGACCAGATTGTTCAACACCTCGGCGACCTCATCGTCGTTGTAGGGGCGTATATCGTGAAACTGATCCATTTAATTTTCCGTCAGTAAAAACTGTTTTGATTTTTATTATAAAAATATTTTTAAAGGCTTTGAATATCAAACCCTAACGCTTCTAGTTCCGCACGTTTTGACGTTGACGTTACCACAGCAACATTTTCGTTTTCTTTCGTTAGATAAGTCTTAGCGACTTGCTTCAACTGCTCAAGTGTTACCGCCAAGATCTTCGCGCGAAATGCTTCTCTATAGGCCAAACTACGACCGTGCAGATGCACATAGAAATCGCTTTGTGCTTCTCCTGCAGGAGAACCGGGTTTATCCATCGAACCAATCACACCCAAAATGGCTTCTTCTAGCGCATCATCAGTGTGTGCTTCATTTAGCATCCACTCAATTGAAGCATCAAAATCGGACAAGGTTTCAGTCAAACGAGGATCACGATAAGAGTAGAAGCGGAACGAGCCCGTGCTACCATCAAACGTCGCACCGCCACCGTAAGCACCGCCTTGCTCGCGAATCACACGATGTAAGAAACCATTACGTAAGAAGCCACCCAACACAGTCAAGGCAGCAACATCAGGATGTTCGCCAAATACCGTACGGAAGGCTTTACTGCAGAAACTCACCTGAGTTGATGTCAACCAAGCAACATTCACTTTCGAGTCAACTGGCGCCATAGAAAACTTAGTTTGCACACCGCCAGCAGACAAGTCGGCAAAAACAGCCTGAACCTCGTTCAATACACTTGCTTCATGCTGAGGCTCTGCCACCAATAAAAGCTGCTTGTTCGCTTGTAGTAATTTTTCATGCAAACGTTTAAAAATAGCCAAGACATTTTCGGCTGTTTTACTATCTGCTTTCATGGCATCGTCCAATGCAATAGCTGAACGAATGCCTGACATGCCACTCCATTTTTCTTGCTGCGCCGCAAGACCAGAAATCGCACTTGAAGCCGCCGTCATAGCAAGCGAGTGACCTTGACCAGTAATAGATTGTTCGCGACGAGCACGACGTTGAGCCACCAGCTCTTTCACTCGATTTGCTTCATCAAAGCGTACATTAAGCATAGTGTCTTTCAAAAGTTCGCTCATGGCTTTAACATTTGGCACCAAGGCTTTAGAGGACAAGATGAAGTAGCCATTTAGTTCTTGGCGATCTTCAATCGTAGCGCGAATCGAATTAGAAGCACCTAATCCACCACAAACTTGGGCTTGACGCTCCTGAACAACAAGGTAATCGTTTTCACCAATACCTAGCTCAGTCATCATTGAAGAAAACAAAGGCAAGTACTCGATTTCCTCTTCGTCTAGCTCTGGTAGATCAATCACCAACTGCTGATAAACCAAGCCATTTGTGCCTTGTGGGTAAAAAGTAATCGGTAAATTACCTGCCACTTTTTCATTTTCATATTCTGGCAAACGTGCAGGCACATCTTCTAAGCCAACTTTTGGCAAAATGCTCATGTCGTCAACTTGGGATTGACGCGTTTTCAAGGCCGCGCTGCGAGCAATGATCTGTTGCTTCTCGGCATCGGACAAGGCCGCTTTGATCTGACTCAATCGGTCTTTTTCCGCCTGATTACGACGCGCTTCAAGTGCATCATCAGGACTTAATGTTAGCGTTACTCTGTGCGCATTCGTTAGCAGCAAGTTTTTGATCAAGTTAGGAATATATTGCTGATCCTGAACTTTCTCACGCATTGCATTGATAACAGGATCAAGATCAAGCTGAGCGATCACATCACCCGCATGAACCGCGGTCGACAAGCCAGCCAAAATCAACTGCAAACCATAAGGGTAGCTGCCGCCGCCGACTTCACGCTGGCTCAATTCCAATTGGTGCAACATGGCATCAACCATATCTTGTGGCACGCCTTTTTCAGCAATGCTCTCTAGAGTCGACAAGACTAAAGCTTCAACTTTCGATGCGTCTTCTCGTTTTACACCTTCCAATCCGCACATGAAGCTCATTTCTTTATTGCTGTCTTCAAGGCCACACATTGGCGATGGCGCACGACCAAGATCACTGTTTTCTAATACTCGTAATAAAGGCGATGCGCTGTTATCTAGCAAAACGCTAGACAGCAATTGCGCTTCGAACTGTTGATTTAGATCGGTACTTTCACCTAACAACCAACCGACAACCACGTGGCTGCCATCTTCTTTCACTTCATCTGCCGCGTAGCCTTCTTCCACTCGTACTGGCGAGAAATAACGCTTGGCGTTCGGCACACTAACTTGCTCTTCTAAGCGCTCAAAACGGCTTAGTACTTTCTCTTCGAATTCAGCTTGTAATGTTTCAGCTGGGATATCGCCAAACGTCATAAATACTGCATTCGAAGGATGGTAATGCGTGCGATAAAACGCCAATAAATCTTGGTAAGATAAATCTGGGATATCCGTGGGCTCGCCACCGGAATTGAAATGATAGGTATTGTTTGGGAACAGATATTTAGTTAGCGTTTGCCACAACACCGACGTCGTTGAACTCATCGCACCTTTCATCTCATTGAATACAACGCCTTTGAACGTCAATTCTGACTCAGCATTATCTGGCTCGGCGAATTCTAAGCGATGACCTTCCTGAGAAAAATCCAATTCATCAAGACGCGAGAAAAACACTGCATCCAAATACACGCCTAAAAGGTTATGGAAGTCTTTCTTATTCTTACTGGCAAATGGATAAGCCGTCCAATCAGAAGACGTAAACGCGTTCATAAAGGTATTCAACGAACGACGAATCATCATGAAGAAAGGGTCACGCACAGGGAAACGCTCGGAACCACACAATACCGTGTGTTCAAGGATATGCGCGACGCCACAAGAATCCGTCGGAACGGTTTTTAGGCCGACTAAGAATACATTTTCGTCATTCTCAGACGCGATATGAAAATGTTTAGCTCCCGTGACTGTGTGCTCAAACTCTTGAACAGTAACATTCAGAGCATCGATAAACTCACTGCGAAGAAACGTAAACGCAGGATGGTGCGCGGTGCTATTTGCCATTCTCTACCTCGATAAAATTAGAATACGATAATTACAATGTTTTGGGGCAGCTTGGATACATTCAAGACAACATAAGTCCAAGACAGCAAAGTGGCGGAATTATAGCAAAAACATGGCTTTTACTGCACGAACTAACGTGAATACTCCCATCTAAGACGAAACAAAGCATTAACGCTTTTGATGTTTTTCCCAATCGTCCAAGCGTACTTTTTCCGTCTTTTTAAACAACACATACACAGCACCCAAACCACCATGGTGTCGCTGCGCGCTATGAAACGCCATAACAGCCTCAAGCTCTCTCAACCATTTATTAATATGGCTTTTAATCATAGCTTGGCTATCAGGGTCTGGCGTGCGATCCCCTTTACCATGCACAACAATAGCGACTCGAATATCGTTACGCATGCAGTCATCAACAAATTGATACACCTGCTCTCGCGCTTGAGCCACGGTATGCCTATGCAGATCTAAACGTGCATCAATGCCATACTTACCTTGTCTCAGGCGCTTAAAAACACCGTCTTGCACGCCAGAGCGCTTATATTCGAGCACATCATTGGGCTCAACTTTTTCAACATAGTCTTGCGACAAATGATTTCTGTCCGCCTCTTTAGCGATCAACGCCGCCTTTTGGCGAGCTGAAAAGTCGACCTGAGGACCCTTCTTACCCAGATACACTTCGCTTTTTTTAAGTGGCTTAATACCCGCCACCTCTTGAGCGAACAAAGACGTTTCATCTTCGTCGTTCACAGCCTAAACCCTCTATGACTTACTCATCTTATTTAGCACACCACTATAGAACAATAAAGGCCCCTAAACAGGAGCCTTTACTTATTTCAACACAGACAGACCAAAGGTCCTACGCATTTCTTAGAACGGAATATCGTCGTCGAAATCGTCAAAGTTTGGCGCTTGTTGAGGCTTTGGCTCTGGCGCTGGTGCACGTTGAGGAGCTGGCTGTGGCGCACGTTGTTGTGGTGCTGCTTGAGCCGGAGCTTGCTGTGGTGCATTACCCCAGCTTCCAAAAGACTGTGGTGCTGCTTGTTGTGGAGCGGCCTGCTGAGGCGCTGCTTGATGTGCTGGCGCTTGGTAGCCACCTTGAGGTTGATTAAAGCCACCTTGAGGTGCATGCTGCTGTGGAGCCTGTTGCGCTGGCGCTTGGCCATATCCGCCTTGTTGAGGAGCAGACTGTTGTGGCGCACTGCCATAACCGCCGCCTTGACCACCTTGCATTGAGTCGTAACCACCGCCTTGCTGCCCAGCATTATCGCCACGGCCATCCAGCAATTGCATTTCGTTCGCTACGATTTCAGTCGTGTAGCGTTTGATGCCGTCTTTTTCCCACTCACGAGTACGCAATGAACCTTCTACGTAAACTTTAGAACCTTTCTTAATAAAATCGCCTGCGATTTGACCAAGACGGAAATTACCACGATCCATAAAAGCCACACGGTGCCATTCCGTACGCTCTTGCATTTGACCAGTTTGCTTGTCGCGCCAGCTTTCTGTTGTCGCTAAGTTAACGTTTGCAACCGCTGCACCAGATGGCATGAAACGCACTTCGGCATCGTTGCCTGCGTTACCAATCAAAATTACTTTGTTTATTCCACGTGCCATGACGTTCTTCTCCAACTAAAAGATAGAATAGTGTTTTACTTAAAGACGCACTTGCGGTGCCAGACGCACCAGAGCATCTTTGTCTAATATTTTTTTATCGACTTTCAGATAAGCGGTTTGCTCATCTTTAAAAATTTGCATACCTTCCACTCCTTGGATTTCTGCAAGTTGATCCGCCAACTTCGTTACTTCTTCATCTGTCATATTGGGCAGGCTAAACGCCAGACTACTTAACTGACGAGGTGCAGGCTGGATGGCACAAACAAGTGACCAAGCCAAAAACACCACGCCGACAACCCAAAAGACGCCACTGCTTGAATGATGCTGGAGCAGCCAACCGCCACCAACGCCACCCAAAAATGATCCCATAAATTGATGGGTAGAAAACACGCCCATCGCTGTGCCGCGATAACCAACTGGCGCTAACTTGCTAATAAGAGATGGCAACACAGCTTCCAGTGAGTTAAAGCCTACAAAATAAGCCCATAACAGCACCCCAAACACCCAAAGGTAAGGAGCCCATTGCAGCAATATCGAGCTTAAACCCAACAAAATCATCACGGCGATTAACACGCCTTTTGTCTTACCTTTTGATTCGGCAATAATCACCAATGGTAACATACCTGCGAAGGCAAAACCCATGATGGCTAAGTATAGCCAGCTATGTTGTGACAAGGGTAAATCAAACTGCTGAATCAACAAATTCGGCACGGTAACAAACAAAGCAGTTAGGCTCGCGTGCAACAACAAAACACTCACATTCAAGAACCGCAGTCTTGAATCTTTTAAGACCAAGCCTAACGCCAAAAGACTCGGTGTCGTATCGCGCCGAAAAGTGTGCTGGACGATATTCGGCACAGCAAAAATGATCAAGACTATTCCCAGTAAAGATAGCGCAAAGGATAGATAAAACAGACCTGAAAGCCCGACTAAGGCAAAAATCCAAGGCCCTAATACCAAAGACAGCATAAACGAGGCACCAATACTAATACCAACAATCGCCATGGCTTTAGTTCGATTTTGCTCTCTAGTTACATCACTCAATAGCGCCATCAAGGTACTGGCAATAGCACCAGCGCCCTGAACCGCGCGCCCAACAATCAATGTATTGATATCGCTCGCATTGGCACAGATCAAACTACCTACAGCAAACAATAGCAGCCCAATAACAATGACGCGTTTACGGCCAATTTTATCTGACCACATGCCCATCGGAATCTGTAAGCTCGCCTGAGTCAGACCATAAATACCGATAGCAGTACCAATCAACGCGGCGTCCGCTCCGGTCAACCCATCAGCGGCCACGCTGATGACAGGCATAATAAGGAATAAGCCTAACATTCTAAATAAATAGATCAGCGCTAAAGCAAGAACTGAACGACGTTCGAGTAGATCCATAAGGAGGTTTCAACCGTTTAACTTAGCTGGTTAAGAAAAAGATTGTCAATTTTACAAAAAATACCGTTGAAGCTCCATTTCAACTACTGTAAAAATAGACAGTTATTTAATTTACTGGCAGATTTCTTTCTGTTGATCGACTTCACATTGGAGAATCATGGATACCATTACCATACGCGGGGCCCGCACACACAATCTAAAAAATGTGGACCTAGACATCCCAAGAAACAAACTTGTGGTGATTACTGGCCTATCCGGCTCAGGTAAATCCTCTCTCGCTTTTGATACTTTGTACGCCGAAGGACAACGACGCTATGTAGAATCCCTTTCGACATACGCTAGACAATTTTTGTCCATGATGGAAAAGCCAGACATAGACCACATTGAAGGCCTTTCTCCTGCTATCTCTATCGAGCAAAAATCAACCTCTCACAACCCACGATCAACAGTCGGTACAATAACAGAAATCTACGATTATCTACGATTGTTATTTGCCCGTGCAGGACAACCTCGCTGCCCAGATCATGGTGAGCCACTAGAGGCGCAAACCATATCACAAATGGTCGATAAAGTTATATCGCTACCAGAAGAAACTAAAATGATGCTGCTTGCACCGATCGTCAAGGATCGAAAAGGTGAGCACTTACATACCATCAGTGACTTACTTTCAAAAGGCTTTATTCGCGCGCGAATCGATGGCATCGTCGTCGACCTAGATGATGCTCCAGCATTAGAAAAAAACAAGAAGCACACAATCGAAGTGGTCATTGACCGTTTTAAAGTTCGTTCTGATCTACAGCTTCGCTTGGCAGAATCCTTTGAAACATGCCTTGGTTTATCCGACGGGATCGCCAAAGTCATCAATATGGATGACGAGCAAGAAGAGTACATTTTCTCAAGTAAATTCGCCTGTCCGGTTTGTGGTTACAGCTTAACGGAATTAGAGCCACGCCTTTTCTCCTTTAACAACCCAAATGGCGCTTGTCAGACATGTGACGGATTGGGCACTCATCAGATGTTTGATCCTGATCGAATCATTCAAGATGAAACTCTGACGCTTGCTGAAGGTGCAATCCGAGGCTGGGGTCGACGTAGTATTTTTTACTACCAGCAACTTAGTGCCTTGGCAAAACACTATGGCTTCGACATAGAATCAAAATATAAAGATATCCCTAGCGATTTCAAAAAACGCATCTTGCAAGGCTCAGGTAAAGACAAGATAGATTTCATCTACATCAATGAACGTGGCGATAAAATGACACGCTCTCATTCATTTGAAGGTGTCATCCCAAATTTACAACGTCGCTATCACGAAACAGAATCTGACAGCGTGCGTGATGACCTTTCACAGTACATCAGCATCCAACCTTGCCCAGACTGTCATGGCTCTCGACTCAATCGATCCGCTCGCAACGTCTTTATAGCTGAGCAAACATTGCCAGAAGTTGTGACCTATCCAATCGCTGAATGTTTGAAGTACTTTGAAACACTTGAACTTCCTGGGTCACGTGGAGAGATCGCCTCTAAAATTCTTAAAGAGATTCGTGACCGATTAACCTTCTTGGTAAACGTTGGCTTGGAATATCTGACACTCGACCGAAAAGCCGACTCGCTATCTGGAGGCGAGGCACAACGAATCCGACTTGCTAGTCAAATTGGTGCCGGTTTAGTAGGGGTTATGTATATCCTTGATGAGCCGTCTATTGGTTTGCATCAACGCGATAACGAAAGACTGATAGCAACACTGACCAGACTAAGAGACCTAGGCAATACTGTCATTGTCGTTGAACACGATGAAGACGCCATTCGTATCGCCGACTTTGTTGTCGACATTGGCCCTGGCGCCGGCATTCACGGTGGCGAAATTATCGCCAGCGGCACACCACAAGACATAATGGATTGCCCTGAATCCATTACAGGACAGTTTCTAACGGGCAAACGAAAAATTGAAATCCCAGCCATTCGCCATCAAGCCAAGGACAAACAATTCCTTAAGTTAATCGGCGCAACAGGCAACAATCTAAATACTGTTGACCTTAAGATCCCTGTCGGCGTAATGACTTGTATCACTGGCGTTTCTGGATCTGGTAAATCGACATTAATAAACGGTACTTTGTACCCACTTGCCGCTACAGCACTTAATGGCGCAACAACACTTAAAGCGGCACCCCATGAACGTATTGAAGGTTTAGATTTATTTGATAAGTGTGTGGATATCGATCAAAGCCCTATCGGTCGTACGCCAAGATCAAACCCTGCAACCTACACGGGTATTTTCACTCCGATGAGAGAGCTATTCTCAGCAACACAAGAATCTCGCTCACGAGGCTATAAACCAGGTCGATTCAGCTTTAACGTGAAAGGTGGACGCTGTGAAGCCTGCCAAGGTGATGGCGTAATCAAGGTAGAAATGCACTTTCTTCCAGATATCTACGTACCTTGTGATACCTGTAAAGGCAAACGCTACAATCGCGAGACGTTAGAGATCCATTACAAAGGCAAAAACATTCACCAATGTCTAGAAATGACGATTGAAGACGCTCGAGAGTTCTTTGATCCAGTCCCATCTATCGCAAGAAAACTACAGACTCTAATCGATGTTGGTTTGGGTTATATTCGGCTTGGACAAGCAGCCACAACGCTTTCTGGCGGCGAAGCACAACGAGTTAAATTAGCGAAAGAGCTGTCTAAACGTGACACAGGTACAACGCTATACATTCTTGATGAGCCGACAACAGGCCTGCACTTTGCCGATATAGAACAGCTACTAAAAGTTCTTCATCGCCTAAGAGATCATGGAAATACCGTCGTTGTTATTGAGCATAACCTTGATGTGATAAAAACCGCTGACTGGATCGTAGATTTAGGTCCCGAAGGTGGTAGCGGCGGAGGATACATAGTCGCTGAAGGTACACCTGAGGATATCGCTAAAGCAGAAAAGTCTCATACTGGGCGATTCTTAAAACAAATGCTTAACTAGTATTTCATAGATAAATAAAAACACCCGATGAATCTATACTTCATCGGGTGTTTTTTTGCGCCTAAATATCCGCTAAATTTTTAGCAAAAAAAAGCCGAGCTATTAGCTCGGCTTTTTATTACAAACTGATATTACTCAGCGGCTTCTGCAACTGGACGATCGACCAATTCAACATAAGCCATAGGTGCGTTGTCACCTGAGCGGAAGCCACATTTAAGAATGCGAACATAACCACCAGGACGAGCTTGGTAACGAGGACCAAGTTCAGTGAACAATTTACCTACTGCATCTTTGCTACGAGTACGAGCAAAGGCAAGGCGACGATTCGCAACAGAATCAACTTTCGCCAATGTTATCAACGGCTCAGCAACACGACGTAGTTCTTTAGCTTTCGGCAACGTAGTTTTAATAACTTCGTGTTCGAACAAAGAGGCAGCCATGTTTTTAAACATCGCTTTACGATGTGAGCTAGTACGGTTTAAGTGACGTCCACTCTTACGATGACGCATTTTACATTCCTTACCAAACTACGGTGGTCAGGGAACAATGACCTAGCGAGCTAGAACTTTGCTATCGTCTTTCAAACTAGCCGGTGGCCAATTCTCTAAACGCATTCCCAAAGACAAACCACGCTGTGCTAAAACATCTTTGATTTCAGTTAACGACTTCTTACCTAGGTTAGGCGTCTTAAGAAGCTCAACCTCAGTACGTTGAATCAAATCACCGATGTAATAAATGTTCTCTGCTTTTAAACAGTTAGCACTGCGAACGGTCAATTCAAGATCATCAACCGGGCGTAGCAAAATTGGATCAATCTCATCCTCTTCTTCTACAACAGGTGCTTCGCTCTCGCTTTCAAGGGCGACGAACACGGCAATTTGCTGTTGTAAAATAGTCGCTGCACGACGAATTGCTTCTTCAGGATCGATAGTACCATTAGATTCGATGTCTAAGACTAACTTATCTAAGTCTGTACGCTGCTCTACACGAGCATTATCGACACTGTACGCAACACGGCGAACAGGGCTGAATGAGGCATCCAGTTGCAAGCGACCGATTGGACGAGTCTCATCGTCGCCAGCAACACGAGCATCAGCAGGCTCATAACCACGGCCACGTGCGACTTTGATCTGCATAGTTAACTCAGCAGTGTCATCTAAGTGCGCAATAATGTGATCCGGGTTAGCGATCTCTGCATCAGCAACCAACTGGATATCTCCAGCTGTTACGATACCAGGACCTTTTTTACTTAGAGTAAGAGTTGCTTCATCTTGCCCGTGTAGAGCGATCGCAACTCCTTTCAGGTTAAGAAGAATTTCAATTACATCTTCTTTAACCCCTTCGATTGCGCTGTATTCGTGTAATACACCGTCGATTTCAACTTCAACAATCGCACAACCTGGCATTGAAGAAAGCAGGATACGGCGCAGTGCGTTACCCAAAGTATGACCAAAACCACGTTCTAGCGGTTGCAGTGTAACTTTAGCGCGACAGTTGCCTAGTTCCTGAACTTCAATGTTGCGTGGGGTTAACAATTCGCTCACTGAACGCTGCATAGATCCACCTATTTCTTAATCCTAATCACCAACTTACTTAGAGTAAAGTTCGACAATTAGGTTCTCATTAATTTCAGCTGATAAATCGGCACGCTCTGGAAGTGCTTTGTAAGTAGCTTCCAGTTTAGTTGAATCAACTTCGATCCAATGGATCGGTGCACGACCTTTAGATAGCTCTAGTGCGCTTTGTACACGCAATTGCTTCTTAGCTTTTTCACGGATAGACACAACGTCACCAGCTTTAACTTGGTAAGACGGAATGTTAACCGTAGCGCCATTAACTAGAATACCTTTATGGCCTACTAGCTGACGAGCTTCTGCACGTGTAGAACCAAAACCTGCGCGATATACAACGTTATCTAAACGTGATTCCAAAAGTTGCAGAAGGTTTTCACCAGTAGCACCTTTAAGACGAGCAGCAGATTTATAGTAATTACGGAATTGTTTTTCAAGAATACCGTACATACGACGTACTTTTTGTTTCTCACGTAGTTGCAAGCCGTATTCAGAAAGGCGACCGCGACGTGCACCGTGCACACCTGGAACCGTTTCTACTTTACATTTCGACTCAAGAGCGCGTGAACCGCTCTTCAATTGCAAGTCGGTACCTTCACGACGAGACAACTTACAAGTTGGACCTATATAACGAGCCATGTATCTGTCTCCTCAATTAAACGCGACGTTTCTTAGGTGGACGGCAACCGTTGTGCGGAATTGGCGTCACATCTGTGATGTTATTGATACGCAAGCCCAATGCATTTAATGCACGAACTGCGGACTCACGACCAGGACCTGGGCCCTTAATCATTACGTCAACGTTTTTAAGGCCGAACTCTTGTGCGACAGTACCGGCACGTTCCGCTGCTACTTGAGCTGCGAAAGGAGTACTTTTACGAGATCCGCGAAAACCAGAACCACCTGCAGTAGCCCAAGACAAAGCATTGCCTTGGCGGTCAGTGATAGTCACGATCGTGTTATTAAATGACGCGTGTACATGAGCAACACCGTCGACGACCGTCTTTTTGACTTTTTTCTTGGTGTTGCGCGTAGCTGGCTTAGCCATATTGCACTTTCCTATTTAATGCTCAGCTCTAGCAAACTTAGTGGCTAGAGCGAAACGCGTTTAAATTACTTACGAATAGGCTTACGAGGGCCTTTTCGTGTACGAGCGTTCGTTTTGGTACGTTGACCACGAACTGGTAGGCTGCGGCGATGACGAATCCCGCGATTACAACCTAGGTCCATCAAACGTTTGATAGACATACTGACTTCACGACGTAAGTCACCCTCTACAGTATACTTAGCAACTTCGCCACGAAGTTCATCAAGGATATCATCACTTAATGAACCAATTTTCGCAGTTTCAGCAACACCCGTAGCAGCGCAAATAGCGCGAGAACGAGTGCGACCAATTCCGAAGATGTAAGTCAGAGAAATGACCGCATGTTTATTGTCAGGAATATTGACACCGGCTATACGAGCCATTCACTTTACTCCGTTGTTATTGATGATTATATGTTAATTCATCACTTTACTATCATGAGGGCGGCTGATTATGCCTATCTTTAGGCCATAAATCAACCACCCTTTCCCATCATCGAGCGAACTCGCTATTAACCTTGACGCTGTTTGTGACGAGGCTCAACGCAAATCACTCGAACTGAACCGTTACGACGAACGATTTTGCAGTTACGACAGATTTTCTTTACAGATGCACGTACTTTCATGTTCAACTCCAACCTACGCTTAACGCATTAGGCCATTTGGACCATAACCAGTCAGATTAGATTTCTTCATTAATGATTCGTATTGCTGACTCATCAAATGACTTTGAACTTGCGACATAAAGTCCATGACAACTACCACTACGATTAACATAGAAGTACCGCCAAAGTAGAATGGAACATTCCACGCAACAACAAAGAACTGAGGCATCAGAGACACTAGAGTGATGTATAAAGCACCAAACAGTGTCAAACGAGTCATTACACCGTCAATATATCGAGCTGTATGATCGCCTGGACGAATACCCGGCAAAAAAGCACCGGATTTTTTCAAGTTATCTGCCACATCTTTAGGGTTGAACACTAGCGCCGTATAGAAGAAGCAAAAGAATACAATTGCTATCGCAAACAACAGCACATAGAGCGGTTGCCCAGGAGCTAGAGCCAAAGAGATATTTTGCAACCATTCCATTCCTTCACCTTGACCGAACCATTGGCCAATCGAAGCTGGGAACAAAAGGATACTTGAAGCGAAAATAGGTGGAATTACACCAGCCATATTCACTTTAAGAGGCAAATGACTCTTTTGTGCAGCAAATACTTTTTTGCCTTGCTGACGCTTAGCATAATTAACCGTTATACGACGTTGACCGCGTTCAATGAAAACAACGAATGCGATAGTCGCAATGGCTAATATGCCAATTAGCAACAAAGCTAAAATATTGATATCGCCTTGACGAGCCGACTCAAACGAACGACCTAAAGCAGATGGCAAGCCTGCAACGATACCAGCAAAGATAAGAATGGATATACCATTACCAATCCCTTTTTCAGTAACTTGCTCACCTAACCACATCAAGAAAACAGTACCAGCAACAAGAGTCACAACTGCAACAGCATAGAATTCCATGCCATTACTGAACGAGATCCCTTGACTTGCCAAACCAACCGCCATACTAGCAGATTGGACAAGAGCAAGAAGCACTGTACCGTAACGAGTGTACTGAGTAATCTTGCGACGACCCGCTTCACCCTCTTTCTTTAGCTGCTCTAGCTGCGGGCTCACAACCGTCAATAACTGCATAATAATAGAGGCAGAAATATAGGGCAAAATCCCAAGCGCAAAAATACTCATGCGCTCAAGCGCGCCCCCTGAGAATACGTTAAATAAACTCAGAATAGTGCCTTCATTTTGATCAAACAACGCAGACAATCTGTCAGGATTAATACCTGGAACAGGAATGTGCGCACCGATTCGGTATACAATAATTGCTAGAAATACGAAACGAATACGAGACCAAAGCTCGCTTAATCCGTTTTGCATACCAGCTGGTAGTGAGCCACGCTTTGCCATTTATTCCTCGACTTTTCCGCCAGCTGCTTCAATAGCGGCACGAGCACCTTTAGTCACCTTAAGACCACGAACTGTGATAGCTTTGTCGATTGAACCAGACAAAATCACACGAGCAGTCTTAATTTGATGACCAAGAATGTCGGCGCCTTTAAGAGCAGCCAAATCTACAACTTCAGCATTTACAGCAGCAAGCTCGTTTAAACGAACTTCAGCAACATACTTTGCCTGACGTGAAGTAAAACCGAATTTTGGCAGACGACGCTGCAAAGGCATTTGACCACCTTCAAAACCAGGTTTTACTGAGCCACCAGAACGAGACTTAAGACCTTTATGGCCACGTCCGCCAGTTTTACCCAAGCCGCTACCAATGCCGCGACCAACACGTTTAGGAGCATGTTTGCTACCTTCGCCAGGACGAAGTGTATTTAAGAACATGTTATTCCCCTACCACTTTAACCATATAATAAACTTTATTAACCATGCCACGTACAGAAGGAGTATCTTCCAACTCACGTGTTTGGCCAACTTTACGCAAACCCAAGCCTTTAACAGTTTCACGGTGCTTTGGAAGACGACCGATCGGGCTGCGGGTTAGTTGAACTGTGATGGTATTATTCGCCATGACACATTACCCCAAAATTTGATCGACTGACTTACCGCGTTTTGCCGCGATTTGTTCAGGTGCTTTCATATCCTGCAAACCTTTAATCGTAGCACGAACTACGTTTACTGGGTTTGTAGAGCCGTAACATTTCGCCAAAACGTTATGAACGCCAACGATTTCTAGAACCGCACGCATTGCACCACCGGCGATAACACCAGTACCTGGAGACGCTGGTTGCATAAACACTTTAGATGCTCCGTGACTTGCTTTAATAGGATACTGAAGGGTATCACCATCAAGTCTTACAGAAACCATGTTACGACGAGCTTGTTCCATTGCTTTTTGAATAGCTTGAGGAACTTCACGCGCTTTACCACGACCAAAGCCAACTTTACCATTACCGTCACCAACAACTGTTAAAGCTGTAAAAGAGAAGATACGACCACCCTTTACAACTTTAGCAACGCGGTTTACTTGAACCAGCTTCTCTTGGAGATCGCTAGTTTGTTGATCATTAACTGCCATTTGCTACCCCTTAAAACTCTAGACCGGCTTCACGTGCAGCGTCAGCAAGAACTTGAACGCGACCATGGTATTTAAAGCCAGAACGGTCAAAAGCGACCGAAGTGACGCCTGCTGCTTTAGCGCGCGTAGCAATCAAAGTACCGACTTCTTTAGCCGCTACTTTATTACCAGTCGCCGAGCCACGAAGAGCTTCTTCAAGAGTAGAAGCACTAGCTAGCACTTTACTACCACAAGGAGAAATCACTTGAGCATACATATGGCGTGGTGTGCGATGTACAGTAAGACGATTCGCACCTAAGTCACGAATATGCAAGCGAGCACGACGTGCACGACGAATCCGAGATTGTTTTTTAGTGTTCATGAATGCCTACCTACTTCTTCTTAGCTTCTTTACGACGAATTACTTCGTCAGAATAGCGAACACCTTTGCCTTTATATGGCTCTGGCGGACGGAAACCGCGAACTTCTGCAGCGACTTGACCAACGGCTTGTTTATCAATGCCACGGATCACAATTTCTGTTTGAGAAGCACATTCAGCTGTTACGCCTTCAGGAAGTTCGTAATCTACTGGGTGAGAAAAACCCAGAGACAGGTTAAGTACATTGCCTTTAAGCGCAGCACGGTAACCAACACCTTGAAGAAACAATCTTTTCTCAAAACCTTGACTAACACCAACAACCATGTTGTTAACCAAAGCACGAGTTGTACCAGCTAAGGCACGGCTTTGTTTTGCACCATCGCGCGCAGCGAAGGTAATAACATTTTCTTCTTTAGACACTTGTACGCTTGTGTGAATATTAAACTCTAAAGAACCTTTACCGCCTTTAACAACGACAGTTTGTCCATTTAGGGTTAAATCTACACCACTAGGAAGCGTCACGGGACTATTAGCAACTCGAGACATACTAACTCCTAGAATACTGTGCAGATTACTTCGCCACCGATACCAGCAGCACGAGCTGCACGGTCTGTCATCACACCTTTAGAGGTAGAGATGATTGCAACACCAAGGCCAGCTTCTACTTTTGGTAGAGCACTAGTGCCTTTGTATTGACGCAAACTTGGGCGAGATGCGCGTTTGATTTGTTCGATAACTGGCTTACCTTCGTAGTATTTCAACTCGATAGTAAGCGTCGGTTTTATTGCTTCGTCTACAGAAAAGTTACCTACGTAACCTTCTTCGCGTAGAACAGCAGCAATAGATGTCTTCATTTTTGATGAAGGCATGCTCACAGAGGTCTTTGCAGCCATCTGTGCATTACGAATACGTGTAAACATATCCGCAAGGGTATCTTGCATACTCATTTAAGAGCTCCTAATTTAAAAACCATTGTGCAGCAAATAGAGCTCGCGCATAGTACACAGCAGCGAGCAGAATGTCCAGTATTTAGACACTCCACTCACTGCCATGTATTATGATCGCGCTCTACTTGCTTACCAACTAGCTTTCTTCAAGCCAGGTACGTCGCCACGCATCGCTGCTTCACGCAGTTTGATACGAGACAGACCGAAGCGACGGTATACACCGTGCGGACGACCTGTAATTTGGCAACGGTTACGTTGGCGTGAAGAAGATGAATCGCGTGGAAGCGCTTGTAATTTAAGCGTTGCATCCCACTTTTCATCGTCCGATGCATTAACGTCGCTAATGATCGCTTTTAGAGCCGCACGCTTTTCAGCGAATTTAGCTACTAATTTGGTACGTTTTGCTTCGCGCTGAATCATTGATACTTTAGCCATGATTCCTACCTCTTATTTCTTGAAAGGGAAACTAAAGGCTGCTAGCAAAGCACGACCTTCTTCATCGGTACGAGCAGTCGTTGTAATGGTAATATCCATACCACGTACACGATCCACTTTATCGTAATCGATCTCTGGGAAGATGATTTGCTCTTTAACACCCATACTGTAGTTACCACGACCGTCGAAAGACTTAGGATTAAGTCCACGGAAGTCACGGATACGTGGAATGGCAACATCTACCAAACGATCGAAGAAATCCCACATACGCTCGCCACGCAGAGTAACTTTACAACCGATCGGGTAACCGTCACGGATTTTAAAGCCTGCTACAGATTTACGAGCCTTAGTCACTACAACTTTCTGGCCGCTAAGTGCTTCAAGATCATTTACCGCATGCTCAAGAAGTTTCTTGTCTGCGATAGCTTCACCAACACCCATATTTAAAGTGATTTTAGTGATTTTAGGCACTTCCATCACGTTTTTGTAGCTAAACTCTTCTGTAAGTTTTGCTACAACTTGATCTTTATAAACTTGCTTAAGTCTCGCCATGGCTATAATTCTCGCTCTTAGGCGTCGATCGCTTCACTATTTGATTTAAAAACACGTACTTTCGTACCGTCTTCGTTCAATTTAAAGCCGACGCGATCCGCTTTACCCGTAGCACTATTATAAATGGCTACATTGGAAACCTGGATAGGTGCTTCTTGTTCAACGATACCACCAGTTGAACCCTTCATAGGGTTTGGTTTCTCGTGTTTCTTAACAGTATTAACGCCAGAAACTAGAACTCGGTTTTCGCCTACTACTTTAACAACTTTACCGCGTTTGCCTTTATCTTTCCCAGCAATCACGATAACTTCGTCGTTACGTTTGATTTTACGCATAATGTCCCCTCTCCCTCTTACAGCACTTCAGGCGCAAGAGAAACAATTTTCATGAACTGCTCAGTACGCAATTCACGTGTTACAGGGCCAAAGATACGAGTACCAATAGGCTGCCCTGAAGCATTCAATAGAACCGCTGAGTTTACATCAAAACGGATCACTGAACCATCAGAACGACGAACACCTTTTCTAGTTCTAACGACAACTGCGTTAAGAACCTGCCCTTTTTTAACACGACCACGTGGGATCGCTTCTTTCACTGTGACCTTAATAATGTCACCGATAGCAGCATAACGACGATGTGAGCCACCCAGTACTTTAATACACTGAACACGCTTTGCGCCGCTGTTATCTGCAACATCAAGCATCGATTCTGTTTGAATCATTACTGCTCTCCAATCAAATTAGATAACAAGTCTCACGAAGGAAGGAGCAGCTTATACAGCTGCTGCTTTCTCTACAACTTGAACCAGTTTCCAAGTCTTAGACTTAGAGTAAGGACGTGTTTCTACGACCTTAACTAAATCACCGATTTGGCACTCATTGTTTTCATCGTGAGCGTGTAGTTTAGTTGAACGACGTATAAACTTACCGTATAAAGGGTGTTTTTCTGTACGCTCAACTAGTACCGTGATGGTTTTATCCATCTTATCGCTTACTACTTTACCAGTAGCTATACGCGCTTTTGTTTCTGCCATCTTAGTTACCTGCCTTATCATTTAGCACGGTTTTAACACGTGCGATATTGCGGCGAACTTGCGAGAGCAAATGAGTTTGCGCTAACTGACCAGTGGCTTTCTGCATGCGCAGAGTAAATTGCTCACGTAGCAGTTCAATCAAGGTCGCTTGTAGCTCAGCTACAGACTTTTCTTGCATTTCTTTTGCTTTCATCTACATCACCGTACGCGTTACGAAAGTTGTGGACAGAGGAAGCTTAGCAGCAGCCAACGCGAACGCTTCGCGTGCTAACTGTTCTGAAACGCCCTCAACTTCATAAAGCATCTTGCCAGGTTGAATCTGTGCAACCCAGTATTCTACGCTACCCTTACCTTTACCCTGACGAACCTCAAGAGGTTTCTGAGTAATCGGCTTATCAGGGAACACACGAATCCAGATTCTGCCGCCACGCTTGATGTGACGAGTCATTGCACGACGCGCCGCTTCAATTTGACGAGCTGTAAGACGACCACGTTCTGTGGACTTCAATCCGAATTCACCAAAGCTAACTTGGTTTCCGCGAAGAGCAAGACCGCGGTTACGGCCTTTCTGCATTTTGCGGAACTTAGTACGTTTCGGTTGTAACATGACTTACCCCCTACTTAGACTTCTTCTTTTGTGCGCCTTTATCAGCTCGCACTTGTTCAATACCGCCCAAGATTTCGCCTTTGAAGATCCACACTTTTACGCCAATGATGCCGTAAGTTGTAGCAGCTTCATAAGTAGCGTAGTCAATGTCAGCGCGTAGAGTGTGCAGAGGCACACGGCCTTCACGGTACCACTCAGCACGTGCAATTTCTGCACCGCCTAAACGACCACTTACCTGAACCTTGATACCTTTCGCGCCTGCACGCATAGCATTTTGTACTGCGCGCTTCATAGCACGACGGAACATTACGCGACGCTCAAGTTGGCTAGCAATATTTTGCGCAACCAATTTAGCATCCATTTCAGGCTTGCGAATTTCTTCGATGTTGATGTGGACAGGTACGCCCATCATTTCAGAAACTGCATTACGTAGTTTCTCAACATCTTCGCCTTTCTTACCAATCACGATACCCGGACGGGCAGTGTGAATTGTAATACGAGCTGTCTGAGCAGGACGCTGAATCTCGATACGAGAAACAGAAGCCTGGACCAATTTTTTCTCCAGGAACGCACGAACCTGAAGATCGTTTAATAACAGCTTAGAGTAGTTTTGGTTATTCGCATACCAAGTAGAAGTATGATCTTTAACTATCCCTAGGCGTATACCAGTTGGATGAACCTTCTGACCCATTGGGTTTCTCCTAATTAGTCAGCGACTTTAACTGTGATATGGCAACCGCGTTTTAGAATACGGTCAGCACGGCCTTTGGCACGTGGCATAATACGCTTCAGAGTCATAGCCTCATCAACGTAAGCCGTAGACACTCGCAAGTCATCTACATCAGCACCTTCGTTATGCTCAGCGTTAGCTATAGCAGACTCTAGTACCTTCTTAACAATTACTGCCGCCTTCTTAGGACTGAACGTTAAAATGTTCAGTGCTTCGCTAACAGATTTGCCGCGGATTTGATCTACAACCAAACGGGCCTTCTGCGCTGAGAGGCGAGCACCCTTCAATGAAGCTTTTACTTCACTCATGTTAATACCCCTTATTACCGTTTGGCTTTCTTGTCCGCAGCATGACCACGATATGTACGGGTCGGAGCGAACTCACCCAATTTATGACCGACCATATCTTCAGTTACTAGAACTGGAACATGCTGGCGACCATTATGGACAGCGATAGTCAACCCTACAAAATCAGGGAAGATAGTAGAACGGCGTGACCAAGTTTTAATTGGACGACGATCATTTTTCTCTACCGCAGCCTCTACCTTTTTCAACAAATGAAGGTCGATAAAAGGACCTTTTTTTAGTGAACGTGGCACAGTCGTTTCCTCTTATTACTTAGTACGGCGACGTACAATAAGTTTGTCAGTACGCTTGTTGCTGCGTGTTTTGTAACCTTTAGTAGGCACACCCCATGGCGTAACTGGGTGACGACCACCTTTGCTACGACCTTCACCACCACCATGTGGGTGATCCACTGGGTTCATCGCCGCACCGCGAACGGTAGGACGAACACCACGCCAACGCGTAGCACCAGCTTTACCAAGAACTCGCAAGCTATGCTCAGAGTTTGATACTTCACCTAAAGTAGCGCGACATTCCGTCAATACTTTACGCATCTCACCTGAACGTAGGCGAAGGGTAACGTAACGACCTTCACGAGCAACTAGCTGAGCAGAAGCACCAGCGGAACGTGCAACTTGCGCACCTTTACCTGGCTTAAGCTCGACACAGTGTACGGTACTACCAACTGGAATGTTTTGCAGAGGCAAAGTATTACCAGCTTTGATAGGCGCATCTGCACCACTAAAAACGATATTGCCAGCGACCATACCTTTGGAAGCGATAATGTAACGACGCTCACCATCAGCATATCTAATCAATGCAATATTTGCAGAACGGTTTGGATCATATTCCAAACGCTCAACTACCGCAGAAATTCCATCTTTATTACGACGAAAATCAACCATACGGTAATGCTGCTTATGACCACCACCTACGTGACGCGTAGTGATGCGTCCGTTATTGTTACGTCCACCAGATTTGCTTTTTGTGTCTAGCAAAGGTGCATATGGTGCGCCTTTGTGCAAATCGTTGTTGGTAACTTTAACAACGTGACGACGGCCTGCAGACGTTGGCTTACTTTTAACAACAGCCATTGACCTATCTCCCCTTATTCAGCGACCATGAAATCAATGTCTTGACCTTCAGCTAAACGCACATACGCTTTTTTCACGTCTTTACGCTTACCTAGACCACGAACTGTACGCTTTGTTTTACCTTTATGGTTCAACGTGCGAACAGACTCAACTTTGACTTCAAAAAGCGCTTCGATAGCTTGTTTGATTTCAGGTTTCGTTGCATCACCAGTTACACGAAAAACATATTGACCATTGCCTTCGGCTACGATCGTTGCTTTTTCGGAAATGTGTGGACCCAACAGAACTTTATAAATACGTTCGCCGATCATGCTAGTGCCTCCTCAACTTGTTTCAGAGCACCAACTGTCACCAACACTTTGTCGTAAGCAATCAAGCTAACAGGGTCGATAGACGCTGCATCACGTACATCTACGTTAGGAATGTTGCGAGCCGCTAAGAATAAATTGTCATCCAAATTATGGGAAACAATCAAAGCGTTCTCAATATTCAATTCTGCCATTTTTGCTATGAAGAGCTTAGTTTTTGGAGCTTCCAATTTAAGATCTTCAACAACAACAAGACGGTCTTGACGTACAAGCTCAGACCAGATGGTGCGCATTGCTGCACGGTACATCTTCTTGTTCACTTTCTGAGAGTGATCTTGTGGTTTCGCAGCGAAAGTAACACCACCTGAGCGCCATAAAGGGCTACGGATAGTACCTGCGCGCGCACGACCAGAACCTTTTTGTTTCCAAGGTTTGCGTCCACCACCCGCCACTTCAGAGCGTGTTTTTTGTGCACGTGAGCCTTGACGAGCGCCAGCCAAGTAAGATGTAACTACTTGGTGAACCAACGCTTCGTTATATTCACGAGCAAAGGCTACATCAGAAACTTCTACAGTTCCTTCCGCGCCTGTTAGATTCAAGTTCATTGTCTACCCCTCTTAGCGAGCTTTAACAGCTGATTGAAGAATAACATCACCATTTACTGCACCAGGTACGGCACCTTTCACTAGGATAAGGTTACGTTCTGTGTCTACACGAACCACTTCTAGTGATTGAGTAGTTACTTGTGCAGCACCCATATGGCCAGCCATCTTCTTGCCTTTCCAAACACGACCAGGTGTTTGACATTGGCCGATAGAACCAGGTGCACGGTGAGACAACGAGTTACCATGAGTAGCGTCTTGCATACTAAAATTATGACGCTTGATGGCACCTTGAAACCCTTTACCCTTTGATTGACCAGTTACATCAACCATTTGGATAGATTCGAAATCAGCAACAGTCAGCTCATCACCAACATTGATTTCTTTTTCGTCACCTGCCAGGCGGAACTCCCACAAACCACGACCTGCTTCAACATTCGCTTTTGCATAATGACCCGCAGCAGCTTTGTTAACGCGGCTCGAACGGCGAGAACCTACAGTAACTTGAATAGCTTGGTAGCCATCAGTTTCTGCTGTTTTCACCTGAGTAACGCGGTTCGGTTCAACCTCGATGACGGTTACTGGCACGGATACACCATCTTCAGTGAAGATACGTGTCATACCGGCTTTGCGTCCGACTAATTGAATAGCCATTTTTTACCTCACTTGCCAGTTGTGTATGGGGCTATCACCCGCTACGGCTGATCATTCCAGATCATTCCACTATTGTGCATATAGCCGACTGATAACCAGCCGGTTGTCGCACCCCAAACCTTGAGTTATTAACCCAAAGAAATTTGTACTTCCACGCCTGCCGCAAGATCTAGTTTCATTAGAGCATCAACAGTTTTTTCTGTTGGCTCAACGATATCTAGAACACGTTTGTGTGTACGGATTTCATACTGATCACGCGCATCTTTGTTTACGTGTGGAGAAATCAATACTGTATAACGCTCTTTGCGAGTAGGAAGTGGAATCGGTCCACGCACTTGCGCACCTGTACGTTTCGCTGTGTCCACAATTTCTTGTGTTGAAGCATCGATCAGACGATGATCAAACGCTTTCAGACGAATACGGATTTTTTGGCTTTGCATTTCCAACTCCAAATACAATGTTTTAATGACTTAACTGTACATTTATTAAGCCACAATCCTTTTTTAAGGACGGCGAATATTAGCCATTCAAAAACTGGTTGTCAAGTAACCAATTTCTGAACAAACAAAATAAACCATAAAATAAAAAGGCCACCCGATATGCGGGTGGCCTTTTCTAAATCAAAGTAAGCAGATATTAATATCTAATTACTTAAGGATTTTAGCTACAACACCAGCACCAACTGTACGACCACCTTCACGGATCGCGAAACGTAGACCTTCGTTCATCGCGATTGGGTGAATTAGCTCAACAGTCATTTGAATGTTATCACCAGGCATAACCATTTCTACGCCTTCAGGTAGAGAACATGCACCAGTTACGTCAGTTGTACGGAAGTAGAACTGTGGACGGTAACCTTTGAAGAATGGAGTGTGACGACCACCTTCATCTTTACCCAATACGTAAACTTCTGCTTCAAACTCAGTGTGAGGAGTGATTGAACCAGGCTTAGCCAATACTTGGCCACGCTGCACATCTTCACGCTTAGTACCACGTAGAAGAATACCACAGTTCTCACCAGCACGACCTTCGTCTAGAAGCTTACGGAACATCTCTACACCAGTACAAGTTGTTTTAGTAGTATCAACGATACCAACGATCTCAACTTCTTCTTGGATTTTGATGATACCACGCTCAACACGACCAGTAACAACAGTACCACGACCCTGGATAGAGAACACATCCTCGATAGGCATCAAGAATGCACCATCAATAGCACGCTCTGGCTCAGGAATGTAAGAATCTAGTGTTTCAACTAGTTTACGTACTGCAGTAGTACCCATTTCGTTGTCGTCTTCGCCTTTCAACGCCATTAGCGCAGAACCTGGGATGATTGGAGTGTCATCACCTGGGAAGTCGTATTCAGAAAGAAGGTCACGCAATTCCATCTCAACCAATTCTAGCATTTCAGCGTATTCTTCAGAATCCGCACCACCACAGTCTTCAGCCAACAAGTCAGACTTGTTCAAGAAAACAACGATGTAAGGAACACCTACTTGACGAGAAAGAAGGATGTGCTCACGAGTCTGAGGCATAGGACCATCAGTCGCACCACAAACTAGGATTGCGCCGTCCATTTGAGCAGCACCAGTGATCATGTTTTTAACATAATCGGCGTGTCCAGGACAATCTACGTGTGCGTAGTGACGCACTGGAGAATCATACTCTACGTGAGAAGTAGAGATAGTGATACCACGCTCGCGCTCTTCTGGAGCATTGTCGATACCATCAAAAGCAACAGCTGTACCGCCGTACACTTCTGCACATACGCGAGTCAATGCTGCAGTTAGAGTTGTTTTACCGTGGTCAACGTGACCGATAGTGCCAACGTTAACGTGTGGTTTATTACGTTCAAATTTACTCTTTGCCATGATACATACACCTTAAGAATTAGTAAGTATGATGATTAATCTTCATTTTTGATGATCGCGTCTGCCACACTAGCCGGTGCTTCAGCGTATTTCTCAAACTCCATTGCATAACTTGCACGCCCTTGCGACAAGCTACGCACATCAGTTGCATATCCGAACATCTCCCCAAGAGGAACTTCAGCACGAATAATTTTCCCTGACGGGGAATCGTCCATCCCCTGAACAACACCACGACGACGATTCAGGTCACCCATCACATCACCCATGTATTCTTCAGGGGTTACAACTTCCACTTTCATTACAGGTTCAAGAACGCAAGGATCAGCATCAGCCGCTCCCTTTCTTAACCCCTGAGAAGCTGCAATTTTAAAGGCCATTTCATTAGAGTCAACATCATGGAATGAACCATCGATCAGTACAACCTTGATACCCAACAATGGATAGCCAGCGATTACACCGTTCTTCATTTGCTCTGAAACACCCTTTTCTACTGCAGGGATGTATTCTTTAGGAATAGCACCACCAACAATCTCGTTAACAAATTCAAGCCCATCTTTATCAGTAGGGATTAACTTCATTACGACGTGACCGTATTGACCACGACCACCGGATTGACGCACAAATTTGTGATTAACCACCACTTCTTTGCGAATTTTCTCCCGATAGGAAACCTGAGGCTTACCAATGTTCGCCTCCACCTTAAACTCGCGACGCATACGATCAACAAGTATATCAAGGTGCAGCTCGCCCATACCGGAAATAATTGTTTGACCCGTCTCTTCATGCGTTTCCACTCGAAAAGAAGGATCTTCTTGCGCTAATTTACCCAGCGCAACGCCCATTTTATCTTGATCAGCCTGAGATTTAGGCTCAACAGCTACAGATATAACAGGCTCTGGAAACTCCATACGCTCAAGCACAACAACATTATTCATATCACAAAGCGTATCACCCGTAGTTACGTATTTCATACCCACTATAGCAGCAATATCACCCGCCAATACTTCTTTGATTTCTTCGCGATTATTAGCATGCATCTGAACCATTCGACCAATACGCTCACGCTTCTGCTTAACAGAATTGTAAACCGCATCTCCTGAACGCAACACTCCAGAATACACTCGAATAAATGTTAATGTACCAACAAATGGGTCTGTCGCTATCTTAAAAGCCAACGATGAAAACGGATCATCATCATTAGCAATTCGTGTTACAACAGTCTCACCATCTTCAAGCGTACCTTCAATCGCTTTTACTTCAAGCGGTGAAGGCAAATATTCAACAACAGCATCCAAAACAGCCTGAACGCCTTTATTTTTAAAGGCTGAACCGCACATCACCAAGACAATTTCATTGGATAGCGTACGAATTCGCAGACCACTTTTTATCTCATCAACAGATAACTCACCCTCTTCAAGGTATTTATCCATCAATTCATCATTTGCCTCAGCTGCTGCCTCAACCATGTGCTCACGCCACTCTAGAGCATCATCAAGCAAGTCATCAGGAATATCCTCTAAAGAGAAAGTCATCCCATGATCTTCTTCACTCCACACTATAGTCTTCATCAAAACCAAATCGATCACACCTCTGAAATCTTCTTCAGTGCCGACATTGATCTGTATTGGAACAGCATTAGCCCCAAGACGAGTTTTTAACTGACGAACAACAGAAAAGAAATCAGCCCCAGTACGATCCATCTTATTGACGAAAACCATACGTGGAACTTCATACTTGTTTGCTTGACGCCAAACCGTCTCAGTTTGAGGCTGCACACCCGAAGAACCACAAAGCACAACAACAGCACCATCTAACACACGTAAAGAACGTTCTACTTCAATAGTAAAATCTACGTGCCCAGGTGTGTCTATAATATTGACACGGTGCTCTTCAAACTGCTTGTTCATTCCACTCCAGAAGCATGTTGTTGCTGCTGAAGTTATCGTGATACCACGCTCTTGCTCTTGCTCCATCCAATCCATTGTTGCTGCACCATCATGCACTTCACCAATTTTATGAGACAGACCTGTATAGAAAAGAACGCGCTCAGTTGTCGTCGTCTTACCTGCATCAACATGCGCACAAATACCGATATTACGGTAGCGGTTGATAGGTGTTTTACGTGCCACTGTGTATCCTTCTCCGGATGATTAGAAACGGTAGTGAGAGAATGCTTTGTTAGCTTCTGCCATGCGATGAACGTCTTCACGTTTCTTAACAGCAGAACCTTTGTTTTCAGCAGCATCTAAGATTTCGCCAGCTAGACGCAAAGCCATGGATTTTTCACCACGCTTACGAGAAGCATCAACCAACCAACGCATAGATAAAGCTGCGCGGCGAGCTGGACGAACTTCTACAGGAACTTGGTAAGTCGCACCACCAACACGGCGAGATTTAACCTCAACCATTGGCTGGATAGATTCCAAGGCTTTTTCGAAGATAGCCATCGGCTCTTCAGTTTTAGCGCGAGCTGCTACAGTATTTAGCGCATTGTAAACGATGCTCTCTGCAACAGATTTTTTACCGCTAACCATTACATGGTTGATAAATTTAGCGAGAATCTGGCTTCCGTGTTTAGGATCCGGAAGGATTTCACGCTTAGCGACGACGCGTCTTCTAGGCATATCTATATCCTCTTCAGGTTCGCCCGAGACAATTTAATTATTGCTCGGCCTTACTGTATTAAAAAATTATGTCTAAACGATGAATTAAGCCGTTTTAGCTTACTTCTTAGGACGTTTAGTACCGTATTTAGAACGGCCTTGCTTACGATTTTGCACGCCTGAAGTATCCAAGCTACCACGTACTGTGTGGTAACGAACACCAGGAAGGTCTTTTACACGACCGCCGCGAATCAGCACTACGCTGTGTTCTTGCAGGTTGTGACCTTCACCACCGATGTAGGAAGTAACTTCGAAGCCGTTAGTCAAGCGAACACGACATACTTTACGCAAAGCCGAGTTAGGCTTTTTAGGTGTAGTAGTATATACGCGAGTGCAGACACCGCGGCGTTGCGGACAAGCTTGTAACGCAGGAACGTCACTCTTTGCCACTTTACGTTTACGTGGTTTACGAACCAACTGGTTAACGGTTGCCATTAGACAAGCTCCACAAATCCAATTCTCATGACGGAAATCGCCAAAATTAAGGAGGCGCAAGTTTAATTTGCGCCTATAAAACAGTCAATAGGGAGGCGACTAAAAAATCACCTCCCTTACGATTTAACAGCAAATAACTAGTCTTTCAGTGCAGCACTCAATGCTTCTTCAACATCAGAGGCACTTACTGTCGAACTTCCTTCCTTCGCTGCTAACGCAAGCTCTTTCTTTCTCTTGCGCTCATTGTGGTAAGCCAAACCTGTACCGGCTGGTATCAAGCGACCCACAACAACGTTTTCTTTCAAGCCACGTAAGTGATCTTTCTTACCAGTTACCGCACCTTCCGTAAGAACTCGAGTTGTCTCTTGGAAAGATGCTGCTGATATAAAGGACTCAGTAGCCAAAGAAGCTTTCGTGATACCCAGAAGCACACGTTCAAACTTAGCTGGGAACTTGCCCTCAGCTTCGGCTTTTTCGTTTGAATCTAGCAGATGAGTAAACTCAACCTGATCACCTTGAATAAGATCTGTATCACCAGACTCACCAACTTCTACTTTACGCAACATTTGGTTAACGATAACTTCAATGTGCTTATCGTTAATTACTACGCCTTGTAAGCGGTAAACTTCTTGCACTTCATTCGTAATGTAATCAGCCAAAGCCTCTACACCTTGAAGACGCAAAATGTCATGAGGGCTCAAAGGACCGTCGGCAATAATCTCACCTTTAGCCACTTCTTCACCATCAAAGATGTTGATTTGACGCCATTTAGGAATCAAAGTCTCGACTGGATCATCACCGTTTTGAGGAGTGATAACCAAACGGATCTTACCTTTTGTTTCTTTACCGAAGCTTACCACACCGCTAGTTTCCGCCATAACAGCTGGATCTTTCGGACGACGCGCTTCGAATAGGTCTGCCACTCGCGGCAAACCACCGGTAATATCTTTGTTACCAATAGATTCTTGAGGAATACGCGCAAGAACCTCACCTGATTTCACTGTCGCACCATGATCTAGGCTTAACAATGCTTTTTCAGGAAGCATGTACTGTACTGGCGACTCAGTACCTGGAATCAATACAGGATTACCCTGTGCATCAACTACGGCAATCATCGGACGTATGTCTTTACCAGCAGAAGGACGATCACGCATCTCCATAACTTCAATAGTAGTCAAGCCCGTCATTTCGTCAGATTGACGACGAATAGTAACGTTCTCTTCCATACCGCTGAACTCAAGACGACCTTCCATCTCAGATACAATTGGGTGTGTATGTGGATCCCAGTTAGCCACGATTTGACCCGCAGTAACTTGATCACCTTCACGCACGCTCAATACCGCACCGTAAGGAAGCTTATAACGCTCTTTCTCACGACCAGCTTCATCAGCAATTGCCAATTCAGAAGAACGAGATGCAACAACTAGATGCCCAGTGTGACGCTCGATACTCTTCATCTTATTGAAACGAACCGTACCCGCACTCTTCACCTGAACACTATCGATCGCAGAAGCTCGAGATGCTGCACCACCGATGTGGAACGTACGCATTGTCAACTGTGTACCTGGTTCACCGATAGACTGTGCTGCAACAACACCAATCGCTTCACCGATGTTAACCTGATGACCACGAGCAAGATCACGGCCGTAACACTTAGCACATACACCATGACGTGTATTACAAGTGATAACAGAACGAATGATCATTTCATCCACACCAGCCGCCTCAATAGTACGAACATCATGTTCGTCAATCAAAGTACCAGCAGCAAGAACGAAATCGCCTTTACCGTCAATAACATCTTGAGCCACTACACGACCCAATACGCGATGACCTAGCGGCACAACTACGTCACCACCTTCAATCATGGCTGCAACGGAAATACCGTTTGTAGAACCACAATCCACTTCAGTGATAACCAAATCCTGCGCTACGTCTACTAGACGACGAGTCAAGTAACCAGAGTTTGCTGTTTTCAATGCCGTATCAGCTAGACCCTTACGAGCACCGTGTGTAGAAGTAAAGTACTGAAGTACTGACAGACCTTCACGGAAGTTCGCAGTGATTGGCGTTTCGATGATGGAACCATCTGGTTTCGCCATCAGACCACGCATACCACCTAACTGACGCATTTGCGCAACACTACCACGGGCACCAGAGTCGGCCATCATATATACAGAGTTGAAAGATTGCTGCTCAACCGTTTCACCTGCTTTATTGACAGTCATCTCTTTTGCCAAGTTTTTCATCATGGCTTCAGTTACAGTTTCGTTAGTACGAGACCATAAATCGATTACCTTGTTGTACTTCTCGCCTTGCGTAACAAGACCATCCGCATATTGGTATTCGATTTCTTTAACTTCTGCCTCTGCTTTAGCAATGATCGCCGCCTTCTCTGGTGGAATAACGAAGTCATCAACACCAACAGAAGAACCAGACGCCGTTGCGTAAGCAAAACCTGTGTACATCAATTGGTCAGCAAAAATACAGCTCTCTTTCAAGCCTACTTTACGGTAACACTCGTTGATCAAGTTAGAGATCGCTTTCTTCTTCATGGTTTGGTTAACCACAGAGAACGGTAGGCCATCAGGAACAATATCAAACAACAAGGCACGACCAACTGTTGTATCTGCAATGAAAGTAGATGGCACTTTGTCGCCATCAAGCGTGGTATCAACTTGGCTGATACGTACTTTTACTTTCGCGTGCAATTCAACTTGTTTAGCACCATACGCACGGTGTACTTCTTTGATGTCAGAAAATGCCATGCCTTCGCCTTTGGCATTAATTTTCTCACGAGTCATATAGTACAGACCCAATACAACGTCCTGAGAAGGAACGATGATCGGTTCACCGTTTGCAGGTGATAGGATGTTGTTCGTAGACATCATCAAGGCACGAGCTTCAAGCTGCGCTTCGATAGTCAACGGAACGTGAACCGCCATTTGGTCACCATCGAAGTCGGCGTTATATGCCGCACACACTAGTGGGTGCAACTGAATCGCTTTACCTTCGATCAACATTGGTTCAAACGCTTGGATACCCAAACGGTGAAGTGTTGGCGCACGGTTCAACATCACTGGATGTTCGCGGATAACCTCATCAAGGATATCCCACACTTCAGGCGTCTCACGCTCAACCATTTTCTTCGCTGCTTTGATCGTCGTAGCCATACCACGAAGCTCAAGTTTAGAGAAGATAAATGGCTTGAATAGCTCAAGTGCCATTTTCTTAGGTAGACCACACTGATGTAGACGCAGTGATGGACCTACTGTGATTACAGAACGACCAGAATAATCGACACGCTTACCTAGCAAGTTCTGACGGAAACGACCTTGCTTACCTTTGATCATATCAGCCAAAGATTTCAGAGGACGTTTGTTAGAACCAGTAATCGCGCGACCACGACGACCGTTATCAAGCAAAGCATCAACAGATTCTTGCAACATACGCTTTTCGTTACGTACGATGATATCTGGAGCTGATAGCTCTAACAGGCGTTTTAGGCGGTTGTTACGGTTAATCACACGACGGTATAGGTCGTTCAAATCAGACGTCGCAAAACGGCCACCTTCAAGAGGTACCAATGGGCGAAGATCTGGCGGAAGAACTGGCAATACATCTAGCACCATCCACTCTGGGCTGTTGCCAGAATGATAGAATGCCTCAACCAACTTAAGACGCTTAGAAAGCTTCTTAATACGAGTTTCAGAATTCGTGCTGCTTAGCTCTTCACGCATGCTGTTAATTTCTACAGGCATATCTAAATCGCGAAGCAACATCTGAACCGCTTCCGCACCCATACGGGCATCAAACTCGTCACCGAATTCTTCTAGCGCTTCAAAGTACTGCTCATCGTTTAGCAATTGGCCTTTATCAAGCGTCGTCATACCTGGATCGATCACAATGAAAGATTCAAAATACAAAACACGCTCAATGTCACGCAACGTCATATCTAAGATAAGACCGATACGAGACGGTAGAGACTTCAAAAACCAAATGTGTGCAACAGGCGATGCAAGCTCAATGTGACCCATGCGTTCACGACGCACTTTAGACAGAGCCACTTCAACGCCACACTTCTCACAGATAACACCACGGTGTTTCAAACGTTTGTATTTACCACACAAGCATTCGTAGTCCTTAATAGGACCAAAGATTTTTGCACAGAACAAGCCGTCACGTTCTGGTTTGAACGTACGGTAGTTGATGGTCTCTGGCTTTTTAACTTCACCGTAAGACCATGAACGAATCATATCTGGTGATGCCAAGCCAATGCGGATCGCATCAAACTCGTCAGATTGTCCCTGTGATTTTAGAAGACCTAATAAGTCTTTCATGGATATTCGCCCCACTCGTAAGGCCGGGGAGTCTTACTCCCCAGCAGGTCAAATGTGATTCGTGCTTATTCGTTTTCCAGCTCGATATCGATACCAAGAGAACGAATCTCTTTCACCAACACGTTGAAGGACTCAGGCATGCCAGGTTCCATACGGTGGTCACCATCTACGATGTTTTTATACATCTTAGTACGGCCATTCACGTCATCGGATTTAACAGTCAACATTTCTTGAAGCGTGTAAGCAGCACCGTATGCTTCTAGTGCCCATACCTCCATCTCCCCGAAACGCTGGCCACCGAACTGAGCTTTACCACCCAGCGGCTGCTGAGTAACCAAGCTGTAAGAACCCGTAGAACGTGCGTGCATTTTGTCGTCAACCAAGTGGTTCAACTTAAGCATGTACATGTAACCAACGGTTACAGGACGTTCAAAAGCATCACCAGTACGGCCGTTAAACAATTTAACCTGACCGCTTTCGTTGATTCCAGCTAAACGCAACATACGTTTAATCTCAGACTCTTTTGCACCATCAAAGGCACCAGACGCCATTGGAACACCACCCGTTAGGTTGGATGCCAAGGTCAAAATTTCTTCGTCTGTAAAGCTGTCCAAATCTTCAGTACGCGCGCACTTCAAATCACCTTCGTGGCCGTTATAGATTTCGTCAAGGAAGCTACGCAGTTCTGCAACCGCTTCAGCCTTCTCACGCTCTACAACAAGCATTTCGTTGATCTTACGACCCAAGCCTTTAGAAGCTGCACCTAAGTGAGTCTCCAAGACCTGACCAACGTTCATACGTGAAGGAACACCTAGTGGGTTCAATACGATATCAACTGGATCACCGTTTTCATCGTACGGCATGTCTTCAACTGGCATAATTTTAGAAATTACACCTTTGTTACCATGACGACCGGCCATTTTATCACCTGGCTGGATGCGACGTTTGATGGCAACATAAACCTTAACGATTTTAAGAACGCCAGGTGCTAGATCATCACCTGTTTGTAGCTTGCGTTTCTTATCTTCGAATTTCGCATCAAGTTCTTTACGGCGCTCAATCAAAGCGGCTTGTGCTTTTTCAAGCTGCTCACTCGCTTCTTCATTAGCAACGCGAATTTTAAACCACTCAGGGTGATCTAGATTCGCCAAGTACTCTTCCGTAATAATAGCATTGCGAGCCAAACCAGGACCGCCTTCCGCCTGCTGGCCGATTAGGGCTTCTGCTAGACGCTCGAAAGTCGCTTTCTCAACAATACGGAACTCTTCGTTCAAGTCTTTACGAACTTGATCAAGCTGCGATTTTTCAATGAACTTAGCACGGTCATCTTTTTCAATGCCATCTCGAGTGAAAACTTGCACGTCGATAACAGTACCGCGTGTGCCAGTCTTAACACGTTGTGACGTATCTTTTACGTCAGACGCTTTTTCACCGAAGATAGCTCGCAAAAGTTTCTCTTCAGGCGTTAGCTGTGTTTCACCCTTAGGCGTCACTTTACCAACTAGAATATCGCCTGGCTCAACTTCTGCTCCGATGTAAACGATACCGGACTGATCCAACTTAGAAAGCGCACCTTCACCCACGTTAGGGATATCGGCAGTAATCTCTTCAGGCCCAAGCTTAGTATCACGAGCAACACACGTTAGTTCTTGAATATGAATCGACGTGAATCGATCTTCTTCTACAACACGCTCAGAAACTAGGATCGAGTCCTCGAAGTTGTAACCATTCCAAGGCATGAAAGCGATACGCATGTTTTGGCCAAGCGCCAATTCACCCATATCAACAGAAGGACCATCAGCCATAATATCGCCAGATGCTATCTTCTCACCCTTCATAACCAAAGTACGTTGGTTAATACAAGTGTTCTGGTTAGAACGCACGTATTTAGTCAGGTTGTAGATATCTACACCCGCTTCACCAGCAATCGTTTCTTCTGAATTCACACGCACAACGATACGACTTGCATCAACAGACTCAATCACACCGCCGCGATTCGCAACAATACAAACACCAGAGTCTTTTGCTACGTTTTTCTCCATACCAGTACCAACAACCGGCTTGTCAGCCTTAAGTGTTGGAACAGCTTGACGTTGCATGTTCGAACCCATCAAAGCTCGGTTAGCATCATCGTGCTCTAGGAACGGAATCAAAGACGCCGCCACAGAAACAACCTGACGAGGAGACACATCCATTAGGTTTACTTTTTCTTTTGGAATCAAAGTGGTTTCGTGCATATGACGCACCTGAACCAATTCATCAACCAAACGACCCTCTTCGTCTACGTTTGCAGACGCTTGGGCAATAACATATTTCGCTTCATCAATCGCCGAAACATAAACAGTTTCGTCAGTCTGCTTGCCATCTACAATTTTACGATAAGGCGTTTCTAAGAAGCCGTAGCTGTTAGTACGCGCATAAGTAGAAAGCGAGTTGATCAAACCGATGTTTGGACCTTCTGGCGTTTCGATAGGACAAACACGACCGTAATGAGTAGCGTGTACGTCACGCACTTCAAAGCCAGCGCGTTCACGTGTAAGACCACCAGGCCCTAACGCTGACACACGACGCTTATGCGTTACTTCAGATAACGGGTTGTTTTGGTCCATAAACTGAGACAACTGGCTTGAACCGAAGAACTCTTTAATAGCAGCAGCAACAGGCTTCGCATTCAAAAGGTCTTGCGGCATAAGGCCATCAGCTTCCGCCATAGACAAACGTTCTTTCACTGCACGCTCAACACGCACAAGGCCAACACGGAATTGGTTCTCGGCCATTTCGCCAACAGAACGAACTCGACGGTTACCCAAGTGGTCGATGTCATCAACCATGCCGTTACCGTTACGGATATCAAGCAAAGTTCTTAGAACAGCAACGATGTCATCGTTATCAAGAACACCAGCACCAGTATCCTCTTCACGACCTAAACGACGGTTGAATTTCATTCGACCAACGCCAGATAGATCATAACGATCTTCTGAGAAGAACAAGCCTTGGAACAAACCTTCAGCCGACTCTTTGGTCGGTGGCTCGCCAGGACGCATCATGCGGTAGATTTCAACCAAAGCTTCCAACTGATTACTAGTTGGATCAATACGAAGTGTGTCAGAAATAAATGGACCGTTATCCAAATCATTCGTGTAAAGCGTATCAACTTCAGTAATACCAGAAGAAACCAACGCTTCAAGTAAATCAACAGACAACTCAGTGTTTGCTTCCGCAATCAACTCACCCGTCGCAGGGTGAACTAAGTTTTTCGCCGTTACTTTACCAAGCATGTACTCAAGCGGCACAGATAGACGCTCAAGACCTGATTTTTCCATCACACGAATGTGCTTAGCAGTAATACGACGACCTTCTTCTACGATCAGTTCGCCATTCGCATCAGCAATATTAAACAGTGCAGTCTCGCCACGTAGGCGATTTGCAACTAGATCCATTTCAAAACCATCACGTTTTAAATAGAAACGAGTTGAGTCAAAGAAAGTATCTAGGATTTGCTCTGTTCCGTAGCCCAAAGCACGCAACAAAATAGTTGCCGGCAACTTACGACGACGGTCAATACGAACAAATACGCAATCTTTTGGATCAAACTCGAAGTCCAACCATGAACCGCGGTAAGGAATAATACGAGCAGAATGTAGTAACTTGCCTGAAGAGTGTGTCTTACCACGATCGTGGTCGAAGAACACACCAGGAGAACGGTGTAATTGAGATACAATAACACGCTCAGTCCCGTTGATTACAAAGGTACCATTGTCTGTCATAAGCGGAATTTCGCCCATGTAGACTTCTTGCTCGCGAATGTCTTTGATTGCCTTGTTGGACGACTCTTTATCATAAATGATAAGTCGTACACGAACACGTAAAGGTGCCGCGTAAGTAACACCACGCAACTGACACTCTTTAACATCAAAGACTGGCTTGCCTAAACGGTAATCGACGTATTCTAGCGCCGCATTGCCGGAAAAGCTGACCATTGGAAAGACAGATTTAAAGGCCCCATGCAGACCTAATTCCCCACGCTCTGCAAGACTTTTACCTTCCTGCAGAAAATTACGGTAGGATTCAAGCTGAATTGCCAGCAAGTATGGCACATCCAAAACGGGCGGCAGTTTACCGAAATCCTTACGGATACGTTTTTTCTCAGTGTATGAGTAAGCCATCAGCATTCCCCAGCTTGTGCACATTGACGCAAAAGGCCCAAATCAGGCCTTACCATATATGGGAGCATTATCTCCCATGTGAAAATTCTTTTAAGTTTTATTTGAGTTTCAGAAACCCAAAAAGGCCGGTGACAATAATGTCACCAGCCATTTCGACTATTGGTCGAAATCTGGAAATGCAAGTATCATTACTTGATTTCGACAGATGCACCAGCTTCTTCAAGAGCTGCTTTAAGAGCGGCAGCATCTTCTTTAGAAGCAGCTTCTTTAACAGTCATTGGAGCGCCGTCAACGATAGCTTTAGCTTCTTTCAAGCCAAGACCAGTCGCTGCACGAACAGCTTTGATTACGTTTACTTTCTTCTCGCCTGCAGCAGTAAGAACAACGTCAAATTCAGTTTGTTCTTCAGCAGCAACGCCAGCGTCAGCAGCAGGACCTGCAGCTACAGCAGCTGCTGCAGATACGCCGAATTTTTCTTCCATTGCAGAAATTAGTTCAACAACGTCCATCACAGACATTTCTGCTACTGCATTGATGATATCTTCTTTAGTTAGAGCCATGACTCAGATTCCTAGCATTCTTTATAATCACCCAAGGGTGATAAAACAAATATTTATCAAGAAGGGATACGGCAAGCCGTATTAAGCCGCTTCTTGCTCTTTTTGATCGCGAACCGCTGCAAGAGTACGTACAAACTTGCTTGTTGCGCCCTGAATAACACTCATCAGTTTCGCAATAGCTTCGTCGTATGTAGGCAGTGTTGCCAAACGATCAATGTCGCCAGCTGGGATCAACTCACCGTTGAACGCCAACGCCTTCACTTCAAACTTACTGTTAGTTTTCGCAAACGCTTTCAACAAACGAGCAGCCGCACCCGGGTGTTCGTTAGAAAAAGCAATTAGCGTAGGACCAACAAAGCTTTCAGCTAGACATTCGAAGTCAGTGCCTTCAACTGCACGGCGAGCCAAAGTGTTACGTACTACACGTACATAAACACCTGCTTCGCGCGCTTCTTTACGTAGTGCTGTCATATTGCTCACGGTAACACCGCGAGAATCAGCAACTACCGCAGACAATGCAGTTTTAGCAGCTTCGCTAACTTCGGCGACAATGGCTTTTTTGTCTTCTAGACCTAATGCCACTGGTTTTCTCCTGGATTAGCAGGGAATAAATTCCCCTATTTTTACCAACTCTCCGATTACTCGAAGTACTTGCTGGTGAGTTAGATCCAGTTAATCTGAATCGGGCCACACCATCTGCGCAGGACAAACATTTTTCAACGTTGTTATTAAACCGTTAGGTTCCTGCGGTCTTTGACGGCCTACTCAACAAATAAATGAAGGCAGACCCCAAAGCTCATGATCTAAACATGCTTACTTAGTAGAGTTAAGCGCGCCTAGATCAATTTGTAGACCAGGTCCCATTGTAGAGGACAAGGTCACTTTTTTCAGGTAAACACCTTTAGAAGACGCAGGCTTAGCACGACGCAAATCGGTTAAAAGCGCTTCCAAGTTACCTCTGATAGCATCAGCAGCGAACTCAATAGAGCCAACAGCAGCATGGATGATACCATTTTTATCTGTACGGTAACGAGCTTGACCTGCTTTTGCATTTCGTACTGCAGTAGCAACATCAGGCGTTACAGTGCCAACTTTAGGGTTAGGCATTAGACCACGTGGGCCTAAAATCTGACCTAGTTGACCAACGATACGCATCGCATCAGGTGATGCAATAACTACGTCAAAATCAAGGTTACCAGCTTTAACTTGTTCAGCCAAATCGTCGAAACCAACAACATCTGCACCAGCTTCTTTCGCAGCTTCAGCGTTTGCACCTTGCGCAAATACTGCAACACGAACATCTTTACCAGCACCATGAGGCAATACTGTAGAGCCACGAACAACCTGATCAGATTTACGTGGGTCAACGCCTAGGTTAACAGATACGTCGATAGACTCTTTAAACTTAACAGTAGAAAGCTCAGACAATAGAGCAACAGCTTCTTCTACAGAGTAAAATTTAGTTGCTTCTACTTTTTCAGCGATCAAGCGAGCGCGTTTAGTTAATTTAGCCATTAGTTAACACCCTCAACTTCTAGACCCATAGCGCGTGCGCTACCAGCAATAGTACGAACTGCTGCATCCATGTTAGAAGCAGTCAAATCAGCCTGCTTAGCAACAACAATCTCTTCTAGTTGAGCACGAGTAACCGTACCAACTTTTTGAGTGTTTGGACGTGGAGAACCACTCTTCAAGCCAGCTGCCTTTTTAAGCAAAACTGCTGCAGGAGTAGATTTAGTTTCGAATGTAAAACTACGATCACTGTAAACAGTGATGATAACAGGCGTTGGAAGACCTGGCTCAAGGCTTTGAGTTTTAGCATTGAACGCTTTACAGAATTCCATGATATTCACACCGTGTTGACCAAGTGCTGGACCAACTGGTGGACTTGGGTTCGCTTGACCCGCTTTAACTTGTAGCTTGATATAAGCTTGGACTTTCTTAGCCATTTTTCAACTCCAATTGGGTCACTGCCCGAAGGCTACCCGTTCAACAAAATCAGGCCTTTTCAACCTGACTAAATTCCAAATCAACTGGCGTAGAGCGCCCAAATATAAGCACTGCCACTTTGATTCGACTTTTATCGTAATCCACTTCTTCCACAACACCGTTGAAATCAGCAAATGGCCCTTCGTTAACACGAACAACCTCACCAACTTCAAACAAAGTCTTAGGACGAGGCTTATCAACACCGTCACTAACACGCTGTAGAATAGCATCCGCTTCGCGAGCCGTAATTGGTGAAGGCTTATCAGCCGTACCACCAATAAAACCAAGCACACGAGACGTACCTTTAACCAAATGCCAAGAGGCGTCATTCATATCCATTTGAACCAATACATAACCTGGATAGAACTTTCTTTCACTCTTGCGCTTTTTGCCATCTCGAATCTCGACCACTTCTTCAGTCGGCACCAAGATGTCACCAAAATTCTCTTCCTGCCCCATAACCTGCACTCGCTCTGTAAGCGAACGCATTACGTGCTTTTCGTACCCTGAGTACGCTTGTACTACATACCATCGTTTGGTCACGAGCAACTCCTAACTAATTACCGAGGAAACGATCCAACCAAGGAACGAATCCACCCCCCATAGTACGAGAGACATAAAAACAACAACCGCTAATACTATTAAGGTTGTTTGCATGGTTTCTTGTCTAGTTGGCCATACAACTCTGCGAATTTCAGTTTTAGCTTCTTTTGCCAAAGTAAAAAAAGCCTTTCCTTTCACAGTTTGTAATGCAACAAAACCAGCGACACCAGCCAACACCAAGATAGCGATTAAGCGATACAATAGTGACTCAGCAGAATAATAGTTATTACCAATCACGCCTACCGCAACTAGCAGAACAACAATTGCCCACTTAAACACATCTCCGCGAGACGCTTGAGCTTCAGTACTCGAACTCATACTTCAGGTGATCCCTAACTAAGAAATAGGATGATACGAAAGATGGCAGGCCAAGAGGGACTCGAACCCCCAACAGCCGGTTTTGGAAACCGGTGCTCTACCAATTGAACTATTGGCCTACATTCGTATGGGCGAAGGATGATACCTGAACAAGCCAAACCTGGCAAGGGTATCTGCCCAAAAAACAGACAATAAAAAAGGCGGTCAAACCACCTATCTTTTGCATTGGAAATGCTGGAGCTCATGAGCAGATTTGAACTGCCGACCTCACCCTTACCAAGGGTGTGCTCTACCAACTGAGCTACATGAGCCTGGAGCGGGTAGCGGGAATCGAACCCGCCTCTTCAGCTTGGAAGGCTGAGGTAATAGCCACTATACCATACCCGCAATTGGTGGAGGGAGGTGGATTCGAACCACCGAAACTTTCGTGGCAGATTTACAATCTGCTCCCTTTGGCCACTCGGGAACCCCTCCACGTACTCAGCGCTACAACGCAACACCCCAAAAGGTGGGAGCCATTATATGAATCGTCTTGCCAATTGCAAGCGCTAGCAAGGATTTTTTTCTACTTTTATCATCATCTTGGTCAGATCGAAGCGTGACATAAACTGTTCCCAGTCTTTTTCATCCACTGGCTGCGCAATATCTATCTGCTGAAGCGGGACATTTCGCATATGTTCATAAACATCAACAGCATAGCCAGATACATTTTGAATGCGCACTTTCGCTTGGTCAGCTCGCTCTTTTGAAGAATATAGACCTAAAGAGATACGATTCTTCATTTCGGCACGATTAATAACAAAGCTATCAATGGATTTAGAAGCAAGCTCTTTTACTATACGCTCAGCAATGGCTGGTGTTTCCGGTGCGGCAATATAGAGCCAAAACTTAGGCCTTTTACCTGAAGCTTCTTGATCCTTATAAGCCCAGCCAAAACTCTTCAGAACTTGAATGATTTGTCTTTTATCATCATCGCGCTCTGTTTCTAAGCGCGGACAGTATAAATCAGGCGAATCTCCAGAAGCCTGATCCATCACCTTACTCAGTGCATCCTCAAGCCCTTCACCATATGCAATCCTCGCATTATAATCCTGCTCAGTAACTGCTGGCACCTCGGACAAGAGATGAATTCTCTCGCTCACAGGCGGCCCATAAATAGATTCTTTATTTTTTTCTAGCTTATCCTGAACAAAACTATGCCAGCTTAAAAAGGCAGCATTAAGTAACACTATAAAAAGAAATAGCCACTTCATTTATTGCCTCTTAACTGTTCATCACCAACCAGCTTTGCGCCCAAAGCCACAAGATTAGGAAAACATTCGAGCGCAATGCCTAATCTATTCAATAACGCTTGCGCATCTCCACCTGTCACAACCCACTTAAATTCAGGATATCGATGATGAATACGCTCTAAAAAACCCAACGCCATCTCATGACAACCCTCTGTCACCGCTCTTGCCGTAGAGTTAGGCAACCCCTCACCTTCGACCACTTCATGGGAATCAAAGCGAATCCGAGCAGTTTTCGAGAGCAAAGATTCCGTCATCATTGCCAACCCAGGAGCAATATAACCACCAAGATGGGTGCCCTCTCTATTAACCACATCCACTTTTATCGCTGTACCGGCATCTACTACTACCGCATCACCTTTTATCAGGTGATGCGCCGCAATAACACCGAGCCATCGATCAATTCCCAATCGCTCAGGCTCAATATAGGCATTACGAACGAAGCAAGCGGTCGCTTGGCTCGTCAGCGTAATCCATTCACTACTTGGAAACTCAGCTTGGACATCAGCATGCAACAGTGCGCTCTGCTCTTTAGATCGTACACTGGCAAAATAAATCACCTCCGGTGCAAAACCGGTTTCCACAGGACAACTATCACCTCGCTGAACCCACAATACCTGTTCGCCTTCAAAGGCAGTAAATTTGATACTAGTATTACCCGCATCAACGACCAAAATTCTAGACTCGACGGACACTAATTTCCCCTCCATGAAGAGCCACCAGCTCACCATTTTCTTCTAGAAGCAGAGCACCTTTTTGATCAATACCTCGTGCAATACCCTGACGTTGCTGAGAAACCGTACTAACAGTAACCATCTGATTGAACAAAACATCATACGCTTGCCACTGATATTGAAAATGCTTCATACCATTGCCATCTTCAAATAATTGACAAATATCAATCAGCTCTTTGGTTAATTCAGCCAAAATGACATTCCGACTTGGGCGAGACTTAAGGCGAGACACAAGGTCCGTCCAAGGCTGATCAACGTGGGTCATAATGCCATCATTCATTTCGACATTAAGTCCGACTCCAATGATCACATGACAAACGTCCTGATCAGCCACCATTTCCAGTAAAATACCGCAGATTTTCTGACCGTCTACTTGTACGTCATTAGGCCACTTCAACCCAGGATTGGGAATACCAGCTTTTTTTAATACTCGAGCTACAGCAACGCCCACCGCGAGACTTAAACCTTCAACAACATTTGGGCCATTATCAAAACGCCATGCGAATGAAAATGTAATATTTTTTGCGACTCCCGACTCCCACTGACGACCACGACGCCCCTTACCTTGAGTCTGACGTTCAACCGAGATTAGAACCGGTAAAGGCAGCCCTTGCGATATATAGTGCTTAGCATCGCCGTTGGTTGATTCTGTCTCAAACGCTAATTTGATCGCCACATCATTTGGCACACCGTTTTCACGCAAAGCGTCTTCAGACAACAGTTCGACTGGTGAAGGTAAACGATAACCTCGACCTTTAACTGAGTGAACAGTCACACCAATCGCCTCTAACTTTTTAAGCCTCTTCCAGACCGCTGCGCGGGTAACTCCCAATGCGGCTCCCAACTCTTCGCCAGAGTGAAATTCATTATCACTAAGCAGGGCCAAAACAGCTTGCATCAACGCTCTCCAATTTCACTTCTTGTATCATTCAACCCTAATACCTACCTAATTCCTGACATTTATTAGAGCAATCTATTGCCGAGTCAACTCTGTCATAAGAAGAGGCTCTACTTATCTATTACTACTCGCGTTTGCCTTGATGAAAAAAGCGACTTCTTGCATTAACGAATTAAAGTTCGGATTCCAAGATACTCGTGCCGCATGAGGGCTTTTCTTCGTTAATGCATCAGAACTTTCGCCAAACCAATTATTTTTATCCGTTCGACACGCTTGATACAAAGGCTCATCAGACAGATACCAACCACATATACGGTATTCACCTACAGCGCCGTAATAGGTATTATCGGGGTTACCATGAACAGCCATATGCGATAAACCGAATATTTTAGACTCTGGCCAATTGGTATTGTAAACCTTAATACGGTCTGTATTGGTGCTCATTTGATCTTTACTATAAAGTACCATCTGACTCTTTGTCCCAATCATCCCCACGTTAAACACCTTTTCTGACACAGACGAATCTACTGTTTGATCATCTTCTGATAAGGCAACAAACACTGGCAAATCTTTCGGATTATCAAGAATCAAATTACGCACTTCTTTAGACAACTTATACACCTGAGCAATTGCAGGCAGAGGGATTGACGCGTATTTAGCAAAGTCATCACTTGGATAATGGTCTAACCAATCTTTCACCATCGCCAACCAAGGAGAAAGCCAATCTATGCTGCTATTTACCTTAAACACAGGCGAAAACAAAATAGCACCTGCAACACTGTCAGGATGTTGCCAAGCATATTCCGCAGCCAATGCGCCGCCAGTAGAAAAACCACCAACATACATGACATCTACTTCTTTACTAAACTGATCAGCAGCATTTTGAAACGTCGCACGCCAATCATCACGTGAGACATTGAGAAGGTCTTCTGCCTTTGTGCCATGACCTGGCAACAAAACTACGCGCACCTGATAACAAGCAGCTTGCAAAGCAAGCGCAGGGTCTCGCATCGAAAAAGGAGAATCTGATAAGCCGTGAGACAACAACACTCCAATGCGCGCTCGCCCTGCACAGCTTTCTGCATCAGGCAATAACTCAAAGGGCAGAACAGCGGCGAGCTCTCTAGGCTTGTCATCAGCATTGATCCATACCTTGCGCTCGCTTACATATTCCTCTGCACGTACTAAATAATGAGCAAAAGATTCTTCTGACTCATAAACAAACTCCGTTTGTTGTTGTGCTGCGTATCCAATTCCAGAAATGGACAATGCCAAAACACAAAAACACCAGAACACTATTCTTTGCCGCACGATAATCCCTCCCGCTATCCGTCATTCAATTTCATTAACACTATAAAATAGCGGATTATGCTACCATCAAGCACTTCGTCGCTATACAAATTCCACTATGAAGACATCCTACCCTATCCCCGAACAAGTTCCTTCGCTTTGGTTTCCTTTGGTGAAGAAATTTTATCAAGAACATTATCCAAGCGGTAAACCAAACAAAGCGGATCCTATTTGGGTAATAAGAGATAAAGGCAAAATTCTTTGCGCGGTAAGACTCAAACAAATTGCCAACTCTCAGCTGCTTACCGGTATGGTGACAGAGCCAATCCATCGTAATATTGGTCTCGGCAGCCATCTAATCAACGGCATTCATCCAGCATTAGATGAAAAAACCACTTATTGCTTCGCATTTACGCATCTTGTGCCATTTTATAGCGCAAATCATTTTACGGTCATCTCGGCAGAAATGTTACCAGAAGAACTAGCAAGTCGCTTTCGAGCCTATACGACACAAGGTCGAAATCTGACACCAATGCGCTATATCCGTAGCTAAAAAGTACTTAATTCGCTGCTAAAAATCACTTAAAATGCACTTAAATAATCTTAAATTACTAAAACAGCCATGCCATTGTTGACGCTTTTCAACCTCCTCCAGTACCTTTGATCGCAATACTTATCTTTGCTAAGACAATAAATAAAAAGACTGAGGACAACATGTCAATCACCCTACCATCACATTCAAAAATGCTTACCTCCGATTTTATCTTTGGTGTGGCAACCGCCTCTTTCCAGATTGAAGGCGCGACAACTGCTGATAATCGCCTCCCTTCTATTTGGGATACCTTCTGCGCAACTCCTGGCAAGGTAAAGGGCATGGACAATGGTGAGGTGGCTTGTGACCATTATCATCTATGGGAGCAAGACATCCAGTTGATTAAAGATCTCGGTGTAGACGCTTATCGATTATCAATTGCTTGGCCTCGAGTCATGGACAAAAAAGGCGAAGCAAACCAAGCTGGACTGGATTTTTATCGCAACTTGCTTAAAAAGCTCAAAGCAGAAGGGCTCACTGTATTTGCGACACTTTACCATTGGGATCTGCCACAACACCTAGAAGACAAAGGTGGCTGGCTTAATAGAGAAACCGCATACCAGTTCAAAAATTACGCAGACTTGGTGACCAAAGAATTATCAGAATGGGTTGATAGCTGGGCGACATTCAACGAACCTTTTTGCGCCGCAATATTAGGTTATGAATTGGGTATACATGCACCGGGTTTAAGCAAACCAGAATTTGGTCGACAAGCTGCTCACCATATTTTGCTCGCCCATGGTTTAGCACTTCCAGTTATCCGTAAAAACGCACCAAAATCTCAGGTAGGAATAGTGCTCAATATGAACCGCTCCTACGCTGCCAGCGAAAAAGCCGAAGACCAATTCGCGTGCTTGATGCGAGAAACTCTAGATAACCAGTTCTTCATTGAACCGCTCATGAAAGGACAATATCCGCAGTTACTCAAAACCGTTGCTCCGCAGTATTTACCAACAGTTTTACCTGGTGACATGGACATCATTTCTCAACCAATTGATTTCTTGGGCATGAACTTCTACACCTGTAATCACAATGCCTACGATGCCGATGACATGTTCAAAAATGTAAAAAACAGCCAAACAGTTGAGTACACAGACATTGGTTGGGAAATCGCGCCTCAAGCATTCACTGAATTGTTAGTGAATCTTCACAAACAATATACCTTGCCACCTATTTATATTACCGAGAATGGCGCAGCGTGTGCGGATCAGATCATTGATGGCGAAATCAACGATGAGCAACGAGTACGTTATTTAGATGGACATATAAACGCTGTAAATCATGCCATTGAAAGCGGCGTCGATATTCGCGGTTATTTCGCTTGGAGCTTGATGGATAACTTTGAATGGGCAGAAGGTTATAGCAAGCGCTTTGGTCTAACTTACGTGGATTATCAGACTCAAGAGAGAACCATTAAACGCAGCGGACACGCTTATCGCACTCTTCTGAATAACCGCAAAGGTTAAACCCATCAGAATTTATTATTGAGTGACAAAAAACACCCGATGTATGTCACATCGGGCGTTTTTATTTGCCAAGTAAAACCGATTATATCTAGAGAGTGCTACTTCAAATGGCCTGCATTATGAAGCTCTCTGTCTTTCTCCGCTGGCGGAGTCCACTGATACTGCCAAGTTTCAGTAAGCGGCTGTCCGTTAGCTTCCAAGTGAACCGTTAAGTTAATTGGCTTAGATTTCCCTTTCGGTGGTACCAAATCAAACATCGCACGGTAACCATCGATAGAATGCAGTGGTCGAGCCGATTCGATTTCGATTCTTCCTTCAGACGACGTAATCACCGCTTTCACTTTCGTATCATTGCCTAACATAGCTAAAGAGCCGCCAGCGAAATCAACCACAAAACGTTTGCTGTAATACTGACGCTTCTTACCAATCACACCACCGATGCCTGTAAAAGTATCAACAACACGAGCGCGGTTAGATTGCACAGGTGGATGACTGCCCCAATACATATTGTAGCTGTAGAGCAACTCTTGACCCGCTTCAACCGGAGCCGCTGGATTCCAGAAGGCTACGATGTTATCGAAGGTTTCATCCAACGTTGGAATTTCTACCAATTGCACAGAGCCCTTACCCCAGTTACCAAGTGGTTCAATCCACAAACTTGGGCGCTTCTCATAGAAAACACCGTCATCTTGATAATGATCGAAATTACGGTCACGCTGCAGCAAACCAAAGCCTTTTGGATTCTCATCGCTGTAAGCATTAAATTGTAAATTTTCAGGGTTGGATAATGGTCGCCAGATCCATTCGCCGTTGCCGGTTTGCATAGCAAGGCCATCCGAGTCATGAATCTCTGCACGCCAATCATAATTGGTTCGGCGATCATTTTCGCCAACCATAAACATACTAGTCATTGGCGCCACACCTAAACGCTCAACAGATTTGCGAGGATAAATAGCGGAATCTACGCGCATTTTGAACGGTTCACCCGGAGTCATATCAAAACGATAAGCCCCAGTTACACTAGGAGAATCCATTAACGCGTAAACAGTAACTACATCTGAGCCTGGTTTTGGCTTCTCTAACCAAAAGTCAGTAAAAATAGGAAACTCTTCGGGATGCGGCATTGCGGTATCAATCGCTAAGCCACGAGCGGAAAGACCATATTGCATTTCACTGCCAACAGCACGGAAATAGCTCGCACCTAAAAAGGCGACAACATCACGCTGCCAATCTGTGGCGAATTGCATTCTAAAACCAGCAAAACCAAGATCTTTAGGAAGTTTCTTACCATCTACTTTAGATTTACCGTAAGTAAACTCAGAAGGCATATAAGGAATCGGAGTCGACTTACCATTTTCAAGCTCATTCATATGAATTGGCGTATCAAACCCTAGACCAAGATGAAAAAGCTCCGTACGGAACTCTGATTTTTGATCGCGCCACAAAGCCGCCTCTTTATTAAAGCGAATTTCTTGGTAATCATCCCAGTCTAAGCCTTTTAAACTATCTGGCATTTCACCTTGATGGCTTTCATAAGGCTTAGTCGCCAATTGACGAGCATGGCCTTTTAACCAAGCATAGCTAAATTCTTCACCTTCTTTAGGTTGAGCAACAGACTGAGATGATTGTGGCTGTGATTGCGCTGCGCAAGCAGTAAGGCTAAATAGCACACCGACGGCCAATAAAGATCGACTCGCCAAGCGTTGCAAATTACTAGACACATTTGTTTTTCGGGATTTTCGCAAAACCTGCGGCCCGACTAAGTTTGAATCCTTCATGGACTCTGAAAAACAATGAGGAAGCATAGAAAATGACCCTATCAGCTAAAAAGTTGCTATCTATACTAGCGAATTACCACAGAGCTTAGTGTTCAGATAGAGTAAATATTTAATACATTTATATGGAGAATTTAGGATATCTCCTTACATTTGACACAAAATCTATTTTAAATTTGACCAATCGTCTCACTTCATACCACAGCGTACCTTTTTATTTCCAATACAAGAGGATAAGTGTCTCAGTTATTCACATTAAAAAAGCTTGCCCTCTCAATGTGTAAAACAAAATAACCTTGATAGCGGACAAACTAAATTGATTACATAACGATACAGAGTAGCATCACATGTTATACAGCCGAAAAACTAAATTGGGGTTAAAATAACGATCACTGAACACATAATGATGTCGTTTATATAACAACCGCTAACTCTATTTTTTCATTTGAGCGCGGATAAAAAATTAAGGTGAAGAATAATGACATATCCTTGGGGAACAATATTAGGCTATTTTCTAGCTTCATGTTTTTTACTCATACTTATATATGTCTATATTAAAACCAAAGCAGAAAGAAACATTTTTTTTCAGCAGCTTGAACATTCTGAAAACCATAAAAAACAATTAACATCGTCACTCGACGCTCTTTCTGATCCTATGTGGATTAAAGACAAGGACCAAACCTATATTTATTGTAATCCTGCATTTGAGCAATTTATCGGCCTATCAAAGCTAGAAATAATCGGCTACAGAGACGAAGAAATTCAATCTCAACAAGCCCAGCTTAGTCAAAATATCATCCCTGCCATTACCTCAAATGAAGAAACAGGAACCACCGAAGAGTACGTTTGCTTACCCTGTGGCAACGTAGATTATTTTCAAGTTAGTACCGAACGTATATACGACATTAGCGACCAACTTTTTTCGTCAGTTGGTTATGCGCAAAAAATAACGCCATTTAAAGAAAGAGAAAGCGAACTTGTCGATGCTGAAATACGCGTGAACGAAGCGTTAAAATTAACCAAAGTAGGTATTTGGGAATGGGATGTCGGCAAAGATATCTGGTTTGCAACTCCATCGTATTTTACTATGCTCGGCTATGCTCCCGTCAAAGGCATGGCAGATAGAAAGGCTGAATTGGAAAAAATACACCCTGAAGATCGTCAGCATGTTATGGACAGCATAAATAATATTTTAACCAGCAAAAGTGAATCAAATTATTACAAATACCAAGCTCGAATTAGACATATAGACGGCAGCTATCGATGGATAGGCGTACGTTGCATCGTGACGGAGTTTGATCAAGAAGATAAACCAGCTCGCATGCTTGGTGTACGAATTGATATTGATGAAATCCAAAAGGCACATGATCAGGTCGAGTGGTTAGCACATCACGACTCATTAACAAAACTCCCAAACAGAGTTGCACTGAATAAAACATTCCATCAAATCATCAAACCTAATACCAAAATAGCATTACTATTTATCGACTTAGACCACTTCAAAAATGTCAACGACACACTTGGTCATAGCATAGGGGACAAGTTACTACTTACTGTTGCAGACAGAATGCGCACCTTGATTAATAATATTGGTTACGTTGCACGACAAGGCGGTGACGAATTTATTATTCTGCTACCTGCAGATAATGAAGAATGCTTAATCGAAAAAACCTGCGCTATCAAAGAGGCTTTATCCGCGCGCTATAACATCGATCAACATCAGTTTTTTATCACACCGTCTATCGGTGTGAGTTTATATCCGCGAAATGGAGAAGACTTCGACACCCTTTATCAGCGAGCAGATGCCGCTATGTATCATGCCAAGCATACGGGCAGAAATCGATACGCTTTTTTCACCGAAGAAATGCAAGCAATTTCGACACGAGCACTTACATTAGGTAATGCCCTTCATGACGCCCTAGAACGACAAGAGTTTTCCTTACACTATCAGCCGCAAATTTCGCTCATCACGGGAAAAATAATAGGTGCGGAAGCACTCATTCGATGGCATAGCCTAGAATTAGGTCATGTCAGTCCAGGAGAATTCATTCCCCTTGCAGAAGAGAGTGGACAAATTTTGGCCATAGGAGAATGGGTTTTACGAGAAACAGCACGCCAACTAAAACAATGGCTAGAAGAAGGGATTACTCCCGTTAGAATTGCAGTAAACCTGTCATATGCCCAGTTTCAAGTAAATGACCTTCCAGCTATTGTGGCGGCAATACTCAACGAATACGCCGTACCAGCACAATACTTAGAACTTGAACTCACCGAGCGCATTGCGACAAAAGATCCTGAGCACACGATAACAATACTAGAATCTTTCCAGCAACTTGGAATACATACATCCATCGACGACTTTGGTACAGGCTATTCATCTTTGAGCTATCTCCAACGATTCCCCGTTTATAAGCTCAAAATCGACCAGTCTTTTGTACGCAATATGACAACCAATACCAACGATCAAGTCATAGTAGGGACCATTATCCTACTCGCGCAACAACTAGGCATGACTACAATAGCCGAAGGTGTAGAAACGAAAGCGCAACTAGAAATGCTCTACAATATTGGTTGCGATGATATTCAAGGCTATTACATCAGTCGGCCAATTCCAGCAGAAGAGTTCAAAATAGGTTTCTTGCAGAAAAAGCAAAGGTTTCTCGTCGCGCAAGACTAGCATTAATGAACAGAAATCGATTAAAGCCCCTAAGCAAAATTCTTACCTTTCTGGCGCTTATGTCAACTTGTCTATAAAATCCCTGAACTCAAACTATCCAAGGATTTTATCTATGAAAAATGCCGTCTTAGGCATTCAAATGCTGTTTGTTGCATTTGGCGCTTTAGTGCTCGTCCCACTATTAACAGGACTAGATCCTAACGTTGCGCTTTTTGGCGCAGGTGTCGGTACTCTCTTATTTCAATTAACCACACGCAGAACGGTTCCAATTTTTCTTGCTTCTTCTTTTGCCTTTATCGCACCCATTATGTACGGCGTCCAAACATGGGGAATTCCTGCGACTATGGGCGGCTTAATAGCAGCAGGTTTTGTCTATGTCGTTCTTGGTGGGTTTATTCGGCTCAAAGGCGCTGGCTTCATTCATGCCCTACTACCACCCGTTGTTATCGGCCCAATCATCATGGTTATTGGTCTTGGTCTAGCACCCGTCGCTGTCAATATGGCGCTTGGGAAAGCAGGTGACGTACAAGCAATTGATGCAGATATTTCTATGTTAATTGCTGTTGCCTCTTTGCTTACTACGATTCTAATTAGCGTGTTCGCTAAAGGCCTGTTTAAATTATTGCCCGTTTTTGGCGGTATTCTCGTTGGCTATGTCTTAAGTCTATTCTTTGGCATAGTCAATTTTGAACCTATATACAATGCAGCATGGTTTGCTATGCCAAACTTTACCGCACCAGAATTCAACATTAATGCGATACTTTTTATGTTACCTGTTGCTATTGCTCCAGCGGTTGAGCATGTTGGAGATATTCTGTCTATTTCTAACGTTACCGGAAAAGACTATCTCAAGAAACCTGGTCTACATCGCACTATTGCTGGCGACGGTATCGCAACGATGGCTGCCGCTATGGTTGGCGCACCACCAAATACGACTTATAGTGAAGTTACTGGCGCAGTGATGCTTACCAAGGCATTCAATCCTGTCATCATGACATGGGCCGCCATTGCAGCCATTATTCTTGCTTGGGTTGGTAAATTAGGTGCAGCTCTGCAAACTATCCCACTACCTGTAATGGGCGGCATTATGATTCTATTGTTTGGCTCTATTGCTGCTGTAGGACTAAATACCTTGATTAAGAATCAAGTCGACCTTCATAAGTCACGCAACTTAATCATCGTTGGTGTAACCCTAGTGTTTGGTATCGGTGGTATGGCCTTTGGTATTGGTGAGTTCAGCCTTCAAGGCATCAGCCTATGTGGCATCGTCGCGATCACGCTGAATTTAATTTTACCGAAAGACATCGGCGATAATCACATCGTCGACAAAGCACAAATGGAAGAATAATACTTTCATATTAAAGCAGCACCATCTAAAACGGTCCCAAATTGGGGCCGTTTTTTTTAGTGACCTAATCACAGAAAATACACAAAAATATCCAACTAACCAAATATTAAGTTTTATTAAATCTATTGCATATTTACCTTCATCCTGAAATCATAAATGATAACCATTATCAAATGATAGGTTTTACGATATGAATAGAGATTTACAACTCCAATTCACTCAGCTTTATGAAATGCATCAAGGATGGCTATCTAATTTTCTTCGCAAGCGACTTAATTGCTCACACAAAGCCGCGGATTTAATGCAAGACACCTACTTGAAAGTATTGGTTAGTGGGAAAATACCGCCTACCGAATACGCACGCCAGTATTTAACTTGTATCGCTAAGGGTCTAGTGGTTGATCAATATCGTCGGTGGCGTATTGAGCAGGCATACTTGGAATCAATCAGTCATCTTCCTGAAGAGTATCATTCGTCACCAGAAAAACGCCTTGAAGTTATCGAGACCTTAATAGAGATCGATGCGCTATTACACCAAGTATCGGAAAAAGCACGCCAAGCATTTCTACTGCGCAGACTAGAAGGGTTGTCCTATTCCGACATTGCAGTGCAATTAAACGTATCAATATCTTCTGTAGAGAAATACATCGCCAAAGCGTTACAAGCGTGTGCCATAGCCATGATGGAGAGACACAAATAATGCAACCAAACCAAATTGATCTAGAACGCATTCAACAGGCAGCACATCTAATGGCAAGACTCTGGTCAGACGAACCATCCAAACATGATCAGCACGCTTGTAATAAATGGCGAGCGGCCAACCCTGACAATGAAAAAGCATGGCAATGCCTGATACAAGCACAGGCTCATTTCGGAGATGCCCCGAAAGAGACGATTCAAATCATAGCTCGAAGCCGAAAACTATCTCGTCGTCATGTGTTAAGTTTAATGGGGCTTTCTGCTGGAGGGCTCTTCTTCGCTGGCGGCTATATACATAATCGGTCCATAAGCTCTCACGCCTCTTACTATAAGAACCTAGCCACAGCGACAGGGGAAGTAAGAAGCTTTCCATTAAGCGATATCAATAAACTAGTTGTGAATACAAAGACCACTCTTGCTATGCCAACAGAACATCAATTTAAACTTGATGACGGTGAATTTTTCCTAGATGTATCACAAGCAACGCCTTACCAAATAGAAACAATGGATGGCATAATTTCTTTTAATCAGGGCAAGCTTAATATTCGTCGCACAGATGACATCACCCGTATTAGCGTATTCTCAGGCCAAAGCGTCCAATTGCTTGGTAAACAAATGCATAATCCACTATCAATAAGCCCTGGTGAAAGTGTCTCTTTCAATACCATCAATACATCCCGCATATCTAGTACAGACCCCAATACCATCGGCTGGGTTACCGGCAAGCTGGTAGCACAACGAATGCCCCTCACCGATTTTATACATGAACTAAGTCGTTACCGAAAAGGTATAGTCAGAGTGGCACCAGAGCTCAGGCAGCTGGCCGTCACGGGCGTATTTTCTATAGACAATACAGATCAAATTTTGCAACAGCTACAAGCAAGCCTCCCCATCAACATTTACCAATTAACCCCTTATTGGGTCAACGTGACAGCAAGCTAAGTACAACCCAAAAATAAAAATGATAATTACTTTCATTTTCTTTTGTGGGTTTTCCATCTTCACTCGGTATGAAGGGTATAGACACTAATTCAGCCGAGAAGTTAAAGAATGAAACACCAAAAACAGCCCCTCTTCAAACCATTAATACTGGCCATACCATTAAGCGTTTCCGTCGCATTATATGGAATTTCTCCCGTTTTAGCCGCAGATAACATGGCCCAAGTAGACAGTCGCTACTATTCCATCCCGGCAGGCTCTTTAGATTCAGTACTGAATCAATTTGCATTAACCGCTGATGTGAGTTTATCCATTAACTCTGCCCTTACCACAGGCAAACGCAGCTCTGGACTTAACGGCGACTACACACAAGACGCTGCACTGGCAAAGATTCTGGCAAACACTAATCTGGTTGCCCAACAAACTCAAAATGGCAGTTACATCGTAAAATCCGAGCAAGGAGATGACGGAGTCAATCTTCCTACCATTACCATTGAAGACAACAACGCAATGTCTGATATGAGTGCCCGTGATCAAAAGGGCTATGACGACGTATACGACAAAAACACCTCCACGACCTTTATTGGTAAAACCGAGGTGGAACGTTATAAGGGCACCACCCCATCCGATTTACTACAAGGCGTTCCCGGCGTATTCAGTGGCGAAGCTCGCAACAGCGGCGCACTCGATCTAAACATTCGTGGCGTTCAAGGCCCTGGCCGTGTTCCTGTTACCATAGATGGTACAGAGCAAGCACTCACAGTATGGCGTGGCTACAACGGCGCGACTAACCGTAACTATATCGACCCTAACCTCATCGGCAACGTGCAAATTTACAAAGGTGCCACCAATGAGCGTGACGTACACAGTGGTGTCGGCGGTGCCATGGTGGTGAAAACCCTGTCACCCGACGACTTAATCCGCGACGGTGAAACCTTTGGCGCAGAATTCAAAATAGAAGGCAGCAGCAATGCGACAGGAGAACGAGTACCCGCTCTTCATACTGGCGAATTAGCGACAGATGTCGACGGTTACCCTGCCGGAAGTGCTTACCCCTATGCCGACAAAACCTTACGAGTTAATTTAAAAAGCAAATCGGATAGCGATAACAACCCATTAAATGGCGGCGACTATGCCTACCGAGTCGCAGCGGCCAAAAAGAGTGAACACTTTGACGTGCTCGCTGCTTATGCTTATCGAGAACGAGGCAATTATTATTCAGGGAAAAACAATACGGGCTACTATAACAATCCCAGCGCAGCTGACACCCGAGACTACATCACCTCACTTGCCCAATATTGGCAGCCTGGCGACGAAGTGACCAATACCTCCAGCTTAATGGAGTCTTGGTTATTAAAAACCACATGGCACATTGATGACGACCAAAAAATTGGTTTCAACTTCCGCCAATCTGATTCCACTTATGGCGAAATCATGCCGTCCAGAATCAACAACCAAAGCGACCGCAGTGCCATTCAATGGCCACTTAGTGAAGTCACTGCAAAAGCTTACAATATTGAATACAGCTACAAACCCATAGACAACCGCTGGATCGATTTTAATGCCAATCTTTGGCGAACAGATACCGTTAGTGATACCTACACATCTGGTGGGTTCCCTAACCAAACCTTACCCTCCGATACATCGGGCGTACTCTATGATAACGCTGTCGCCAATGCCAACAGCACCCGCGACGGTATCACCCTTAGTAACAAAATGAACCTTACCGATACCCTAGACCTAACACTTGGCGGTCGTTTTCAGCACGAAAAGCTCACATCCGATGACGAATATGATGAAGCGGCCAGTGCAGGCTGGCGAATGCTCCCACGCGCTGGTCGACGGGAAGAGTGGGAAACCAATTTTGATTTTGCTTGGCGCCCTACCGATAAGCTCAAACTCAATGCCGGCATGACCTATTCCGCTTATTGGGCGTTTGATGATTTCCTCGCGGCTCATCCTGGTGAGTTTAGCCAAAGTACTACCGATTATTACAATATTTCTTACAGCACAGGATATGTCCGTACAGATGAAGAAATTGCAACATTAGTTGCTGAAAGAACAGCCTTCTTTAAAACATATTTAGATTCTGGGGCTATAAGCCAAGCAGTATATGACCAAATTGTTGCTGGTATTTCATACGATAAGACAGTTATTGAGAATACTTACAACAACTATGCAACTTGGAAGCCCGATGCTGATGGCAATTACGACCGTGCCGACAACCCTTGCCTAAATGGTGAGCTAGCAGGAAAAAACGTCGTTTCATGTCAAACAAATCCTGTGAATAACATATCCATCACAGAAGCCAAAAAACACAAAGACCATGGCTGGGTGCCTCATGCAGGTATCAGTTATCAATTCACCGATTACAGCAGAGCTTATCTAACTTATACAGAAACCTTGCGCTACCCAAGCATGTTTGAAAGTACCATGGCCTTTTCGGCATCTCAAAACCCTTACGGCGTCAAACCAGAACACGCCCATAACTGGGAGCTGGCTTATGTACACGATTTAACCCAATGGTTTTCTAGCGCAGAGCATGCCGACGTCAAAATTGCCTACTACGACAACCTCACTGAAGACGTTATCGAACGAGACAGCAATTTTAAATTTAACAATGTCGACGAGCAAAAAATCCGTGGTATAGAACTCAGTGCTCGTTATGACAATGGCCGATTTTTCACTGGTTTAGGCGTGAATTACACCTTACAAAATGAAATCTGTGATGAAGACAGCGCGGCAATGTTATCCACAAATGACCTGGCGCGGGCCGTTGATAATCCGATTCCTCGCTGCTTCAAATACGGCTTTCCTAATGGTTACCAACTCGCCCAAGCTACTCCGGAGCTTTCCGCCAACTTATCACTAGGAGGCCGCTTTATGGACCGTCGTTTAGAAATAGGTGGTCGAGCTACCTATTACAAAGGCTACGAAAACAGTGATCTAGATTGGTACATCGCAAACTCTTATGGGGCCGGTGACAATGAACACGGTTATGTTTATTTCTATAACACGCCTTATAGCTGGGGCGACACGCTCATCTTCGACGCCTACGTCCGCTATAAAATTAATGAAATCTTTGATGTGGAGCTCACCGGCTCAAACCTAAGCGACCAGTATTACGTGGATCCAGCTACTCGATCTGCCGTGGCCGCGCCGGGACGCACATTTAAACTGGGTTTAACAGGCCGCTTTTAGCGACCCGTTAGCAAGGATGACACTACATAAGTAATGTCATAGCAACCGTGTTTTCATTGGGAAAACAAACAACACAATGGAGTAGTACAATGAAAAAGTTACAACTAGTAAGCGCAATGTCTCTCGCTCTTGGCACTTTAGTATTCTCAGGCATGGCAAGTGCAGCCGTTGTTGGTGCATCTAGTAATACGAGCTATGTACAAATTGCCGCATCAGAAGTAAATGGTGGACCTCATACATCAGGGTTAGCAGGCATTTCTATCGAAGCTACTGGTCTTGGCACAGAGGTTGATTTTCAAGGTCTAACGGCCTATTCCCCAGCAGATGCTAATGGGGTTAATCAACTTAATTATGCTTACGATAGTGAAGAAGCTCCTGCAACTCACGCTTCCTTAGGTGTATTTAATTTCGCTCAGGTCGGTACAAGTGATGTTTGGTTCGGTGAGTGGTCTAAAACAGGGGATACAACGGCTGCAAGCCATACTGTTTATTATTCTGGTGCCAATGCGGATACTTCTGTACCAACCTCTGGTACGGCCACCTATACAGTCGTGGGTATCAATAACTACAATGGCACAGCTGCAAGCTTGCTAAACGGTACATTAACCGCTGACTTTGCTGCGGCAACACTAACAGGCAGCATGGCGAACACAAATGGCCTTACTGTTGATATTGGTACAGCTACCATTAATAGCGATGCTTCTGTTACTGGCTCAGATGCAACAGCAAGTATTTCAGTAATCGAAGTCGCTTCTGCTGGTGACGTTTCAGCTCAATTCTACAATGGCCAAGCAGATCTAGCGGGGCTTGTTGACTTTGCTGGTACGCAATACGACACCGCATTTGGCGGCTCTAAAGACTAAGTCATTATTATGATTTAACCTTAGCCGAGCATGATTATCCTGCTCGGCTTTTCTCTTTACTGCCTATGATGAGCCATTTACATGCATTTTTTAAAAAGTAACTTTCTTCATTGCAAGATAGTCGGATTGGCCTTGCTGTTTATGTTCTCACGGTCTGCAACAGCAGATGATCACGATCTGGATACTCAGCTCAGGTTAAACCAAAACATAGAACAACAAAACAATTCAAAGGAAAGTGAGTTACTCAAAGATGAAGATTACCTATCAGAAAAACGCCCAGAGCTGATTCTTGATGGCAAGTCTTACACCGTAGGACACAATGCTAATGATATCGGGCGTGCGCTCTATGTTTCCATTAAACAAAAACAATGGAATGCCGTCGTTTACTTTCTCGATGAATACCGAACACTTTCCGATGCTGATCCACTTTTACTCGCTTATGCGAAAGGCGCATTAGCTCGAATCCAAGGTAATATGGAGCAAGCCGCAACAGAGTATCGCCAGCTCCTCGGCCTGAACCCTGAATTCTTGCCAGGTCAACTGGAACTGGCCCGCGTACTATTCGAAGATCATCAAGATAAAGAAGCAGAGGTAGTTTTTACACAAATATCGGCAAAGCTCGATCCTGACAATGAGCAACAGACTGGCGTCTATCGTACGGTAGAAAGTTTCCGTAAAGCACTTGAACAGCGCCGTGATTGGTCGACGTCTATCGCGCTTGGTGCAGTATGGAATGATAACCTTAACCAATCTTCAGAAAGTCGTACCTGTTTACTCCTTTCCCAAGGCCAATGTATTTATGAACGAAAAATCCCCGATGCTATTTCAGCAACGGGGCTTGATTACGAACTGACCCTTAACAAGCACACACCTATTACGAGTCATAATGGACTGTATTTTCGCTCTTTGCTATATGGTAAAAGCTATGACGATTACACTGATTACAATGAAAGTACGCTAATTACACAGCTAGGTTATCGCTACCAAGATCTCGATGACCAGATACAACTCGCTCCTTCTTTTGAATTTTCCGCCTATGGAAATAAAGCCATGTACAGTGCCTTAGGCCTGCATGGCGAATGGACTCGTCGCTTTTCTAACAAGCAAATGCTTAAAGTCCAAGGCGATTACAAAGAACTGCGCTATAAAAAGCAAAACTACGAACGTTATAACGGCCCTTCCTACTCAGCAAATGCAACTATGTGGCAAGTCTTACCAAATAGCTGGACGTTATTCGGAGGTGTTGATGGCTTAGACCGACAAGCGGATGATAAACCCTATGGCTACTTACAACTTGGCGTACGACTCGGGGTCTCAAAATCGTTTTCTAATGTTCTAAGCACAACATTTTTCACCTCTTTCCGCGAACAAACCTACAAAGCGTACAGCAACATTCTTGGTGCGAAACGCAATGACCATGAAAGCAGCTACACATTGGTCATGAAATCGCCTCAACTGTCCATCTTAGGTTTTGCTCCGAGCCTAACCATCAAACACTCAAATATAAACAGCAATGTAGATTGGCTGTATAGCCGTGAAAACAACCAAGTCAGCCTAAAACTGGAGAAAAATTTCTAACATGATAAAACTGCATCACTTAGCCATTTTTGTCACTCTTTGCGCCCTATTATTAAGCTCTGTATCCTGGGCAGCAGATAACTGGCAATACTACCAAGACAAAGCCATGGCTCTTTATCAAGAAGGCGATTACATCAAGGCAGAAAAAAGCGCCAAATATGCCCTTAAGGTTGCAAAAAAAGCCGACAACGGTACCGCGTTTCGTGCTAGCAGTCTCAACCTATTGGCTTTTATCCAGATAGCACAAGGCAAGCAGAACCCTGCAATTGATTCAATCAATGATGCGATCCAGTTTACAAAAAGCGCTTACGATGACGAACACCCTCAAGTAGCCACTCTGTTATTTAATAAAGGCAATTTCCTAGAACAGGCTGGCCAACCACTAAATGCCATTGAGGCTTATACCCAAGCTTGGGATATTCAACAATTTGAAGATGTTCAAGCGAATGACGTTTTAAAAACCGTAAACGCACTAACTCGCCTTCATAATGAATCGCAGAATTATGCCGAGACCATATCCATCCTCGAAGTGTTTATGAAAGGAAGAAGTAATGAGCCATTTAGTGAACTTTTTCGTCAAATTAACTATTCACTAGCCGAAGCATATGTACAACAAAACCAGCAAGATGCCGCGCAAGTTACACTAAAGCAAGAACTCAACCGAGAACAAAATACACTAGAAAGCAATGATGTCCGCCTTGCCGAAACGCTAGAACGTCTTGCTGTTATCTTAGAGGCTCAAGGAAAACAGAGTTCAGCCACACCTCTGCGTAAGCAAGCCCTTACTATTCGATCTACATCGAGCGAAGCGTCGTTAGCCAATATTATGAACTTAAATGAATTGGCATTAGACAGCCAGCAGAAAAATGATTACCCAAAAGCCAAAGCGCTTTATCAAGAGGCCCTAGCTGGATTACATAAACTCAACCATGCCCAAAGTATAGAGCAAGCACTCATACTTGGTAATCTCGGTAGTGTAGAAGAAGATCAAGGCAACACTAAAGAAGCCTTAACACTTTATCAGCAGAGCCTAGTACTTCATGACAAGATCCCGACCCAGCCATTACAAGCCGCCTATACCTCCGCAAGAGCTGGTGCTATTTTCTATACTAAAAGAGACTACCTAAAAGCAGAACCTCTCTTTCTGCAATCACTCTCCTTGATGGAAAAAGCACAGGCACCAACAGCATCCAAACAAATTGCATTGGAAAATCTGATAGCGCTCTACGATGCATGGCATAAGAATAGAGAGAAGCTGACTTACATAAAACAACTACAAGAACTTAAGAAATAAAGTGACAAAGATTCTTTAAAAGGAAAAATTTAATCTCTTAACGCTCTAATCACTCATATTAAAGCCTCTTTGAACAACATTCCATTCGCCTTGGTTTGGATTAGCGCTAACGCGTTGAGCTTGCGAAACAGGGCAAGCGAAGCAAATACCGAGGTGAAATATAGTATGCTAACAAAAAGCTTAGAATATAGTACGTCACGTTTTGTCGGGATAAAGCCACGACCGACAAAACAGTCCTGAACCAAGCTGTAGGTCGGCCTTCAGGCCGTCAAAGTACCTTTCCTGAAGACGATTCATTATTTTCTGCAGACGAAAAAAAGCCCTGACAGCGTTAGC